>DTVJ01000170.1 GCA_012963565.1 Piscirickettsiaceae bacterium | reverse complement strand
AATACTGTGGGTGATTCAGCCTATGCTTGGCAACAAATTCAGCAAGGCAATGTACCATCACTATTTTATTTAGATCGACTGAATAGACCAACACCACAAGTATTATTAGGTCAACAACTACTTGGCATTGCTAATGCTTGTATTGATATCTCTGACGGGCTTGAGCAAGATCTATCGCACATTCTTAAACACTCAAATGTGGGTGCAACCATTAATTTGGCCGATATTCCGTTATCAGATGAGATGATAACATATATAGAAAACACCCATGATTGGTGTACGGTGCTTGCTGGGGGTGATGACTATGAATTGTGTTTCACAGTACCAGTTGAGAGTTTAAAAGACCTTGAAGCGGTGAAAAATAAGACCAATATACAACTTACCCAGATAGGCGTAGTCACAAAATCTGGTGGATTAAGTAGATTGGGTTATTTTGATCAAGAATGTAAATCTTATCAGCACTTCTAAAAGGCTGTTTTAAACTTCTTTTTTCTCAGCGATGGTTTTACAATCAATGCATTCATCGGCAGTAGGGCGAGCCTCTAAACGTAGTAAACTAATTTCAGCACCACAGGTCTTGCAGTAGCCATAATCACCGAGCTCAATAATATGCAGAGTTTTTTCAATTTTAGTAATTAACTTTCTTTCACGATCACGAGTTCTTAATTCGAGTGCAAATTCTTCTTCAAGGGTTGCCCTGTCGTTAATATCAGCCACCTGATTAGAGTCTTCTTGAATATGGGTAATGGTAGATTCTGCATCACTAATGAGTTGATCTTTCCAAGAATTTAACTTGATTTTAAAATGATCGACCTGCCCTGAGCTCATAAACTCTTCATTTTTAGCGGGCTTGTAAGCAGGAATATTTTCGAAATCAGGTTCTGACATAATGGTTCTTAATTAAAAAAATAATGTTTATACCTAAACTGACATAAAATAGCAATTTATTTCTTACATATTTCATTATAAATATTTTTATGGCATTAGAAGCACTTATTTTTGATGTTGATGGAACCCTTGCAAATACTGAGCGTGATGGGCATTTAGTTGCCTTTAACTTAGCGTTTGATGAAATGGGCCTAGATTGGGTTTGGTCAAACGAATTGTATCATGAACTACTTGATGTGACGGGTGGTCAATTACGCATCAAATATTATTTAAAAAAATACAATCCTGAGTTTAAACATGATGATTTGGATAATTTCGTGGCATCGATTCATCAATTAAAAACTAAAATTTATGTGCGTTTAATGGATCAAGGCGCAGTACCTTTAAGGCCAGGCGTAGAGCGATTGTTTCATGAGGCTAGGCAGGCTAATCTTAGATTGGCCATTGCCACCACCACCACACCGGCCAACGTTGATGCGTTGATTGCTAATACCTTGGGGCGTGAGGCATTGGATTGGTTTGAAGTGATTGGTGCTGGTAATGTTGTGCCCAAGTTGAAGCCAGCAGGAGATATCTATCATTACGTATTGGACAAAATGAATTTAGATCCTAAAAACTGTATCGCCTTTGAAGACTCACACAATGGTATTATCTCAGCAACGGACGCCAATTTAAAAACATTGATTACCGTGAATGAATATACTAAGTCACATCAATTCGACAACGCTATGGTTATTTTGAATAATTTAGGCGAAGCGGACAAACCCTTTACCATGATTGAAGGTGATACGACTGCAGCCACTTATGTGACGGTTGACTACTTAAAGGAGTTGCATGCAAAGCATTGTTGATTTAGCAAATAACACCAGTGTTTACGATGTAGCAAGTGTGACGCCATTGTGCCTAGCACATCAACTCAGTGCGCGTACCAAAAACAACATCTACCTTAAACGAGAAGATGAGTTGGTGGTACATTCATTTAAGCTTAGAGGTGCATATCAAAAAATTTCAGGTCTATCAGCAGAGCAAGCCAAAAAAGGTGTAGTTGCATCAAGTGCAGGTAATCATGCCCAAGGTGTGGCCTTGTCTGCGAAAAAACTAGGCATTGAGGCTGTGATTGTGATGCCATTGTCTACGCCTAAAATCAAAGTACGATCGGTTGAGCAACTAGGCGGAAAAGTGGTATTGCATGGCGATGTGTACGATGACGCCTATCAATATGCCAAACAATTAGAACAAGACCAAGATCTGGTATTTATTCATCCTTATGATGATGTTGAAGTTATGGCAGGTCAAGCAACCATTGCTAAGGAGCTTTTAGAGCAATTGCCTAGTATGGATAAAGTCTTTATTCCAGTGGGTGGTGGTGGTCTGATTGCAGGTATGGCGACTTATATCAAACATTATGCGCCAAACATTCAAATCATTGGTGTTGAGCCGGAAGATTCACCAACATTGTATCAAGCATTAAGGGACGGAAAGCGTACTGTGTTGCCTGAAGTTGGACGTTTTGCTGATGGTGTTGCAGTTAAGCAAATCGGCGAGAAGACTTATCCTATTGCTAAAGAAGTTGTGGATGAGGTGGTGCTTGTTAGTAATGATGAAATCTGTGCTGCGATTAAAGACATTTACGAAGATATGCGCTCTATAGCAGAGCCAGCAGGAGCATTGGCTACAGCAGGGGTAAAAAAATACCTTGAGAAAAATAACATCGAGGGTGAAAACATTGTATCAATCATTTCGGGTGCAAATGTTAATTTTGATCGTCTGCGTTATATTTCAGAGCGTGCGGATTTGGGTGAACAGAACGAAGCTATTATTGCGGTGACAATCGATGAAAAACCCGGCAGTTTCTTGAAGTTTTGCCAATTGTTGGACAATCATGCCATTACTGAGTTTAATTATCGTTATGCACCAAGTCAGCAAGCGCATATTTTTGTGGGAGTGGGACTGAGCGAAGGTTTAAGTGAAAAACAGGCATTGCTTGCTAAGCTAAGTCAATCTTTTGACGTCTTAGATATGAGTGATAATTCTATTGCAAAAACCCATATTCGTTATATGGTGGGTGGGCGTGCCGATGCTGATAACGAAGTATTGTATCGATTTGAGTTTCCTGAGCGTCCAGGTGCCTTGCTTAATTTCTTAAAGAAAGTAGGCAGCCATTGGAATATTTCTTTATTCCATTATCGTAACCATGGTGCTGATTTTGGTCGTGTATTGATTGGTTTGCAAGCGGATGATGTCAGTGAGCTAGAACGTAGTTTTGATGAATTAGGTTATTTTTATCAAAACGAAACCGATAACAAAGCTTATCAATACTTCCTTTAGACCATTTACACAGCAAGATGTTGATAGTGTCCTGGCGATAGAGCGTTTAGTATATCCATCACCATGGAACAAAACTAAATTTATAGACAGCATAAACAACAATCAAACATTTGCTAGTTTGATTGTTGCGGGTGACCAAGTGCTGGGTTATATGGTTGCATTACGTTCAGTTGATTCAGCCGACCTATTAAACATATGTGTTCACCCTGATTACCAACATCAAGGATTAGGCAGAGCGTTGTTTGATTATTTAGTACAACAACTGCAACTATTAGGCATTAATGACATCTTTATAGAGGTTAGACAATCTAACCACTCAGCACTTTTGTTTTATCAAACAATGGGCTTTGAGGCGATAGATATTCGTAAAAAATACTACTCGAACCTTGAGGATGCTAAAATACTACGTTTACAAATAATGTAGCTATTCGTCAAGAGCTTGATCTGTTTATTTGTCAGTGCCCTGTTCAGTATTTTACTGGCACACCCACACTAGTTAAAGCGCCTGAAAAAGTAGATATGGTTATTTTAACCACGCAGTAGTCGATTATTCCCATAGGAGCCGCTATGTCACAAAAATCTAAGATTATTTATACCTTGACCGATGAAGCTCCAGCATTGGCATCCTACTCATTACTTCCGATAGTAGAGGCGTTTACAGGAGCTGCGGATGTAGCGGTTGAGACTCGTGATATATCTTTAGCCGGTCGTGTGATTGCTAGCTTTCCTGAGAAGCTAACTGCAGAACAAAAAATTGGTGATGCCTTAAGTGAATTAGGCCAGATCGTAAAATCACCAGAAGCCAATATTGTTAAGCTACCTAATGTGAGCGCCTCTATTCCGCAGCTAGAATCGGTGATTGCTGAACTTCAAGCACATGGTTATGATATTCCAAACTACACCTCTAATCCTCAGAGTGATGAAGATAAAGCGAACAGAGCCACATTCTCTAAAGTGTTGGGAAGTGCAGTAAATCCGGTATTGCGTGAAGGAAACTCTGATCGTCGTGCACCTCCATCGGTTAAAAGTTATGCTAAGAAAAACCCTCATTCAATGGGGGTTTGGGCAGCTGATTCCAAAACTGTTGTAGCAAGTATGTCTGAAGGTGATTTTTATGGTTCAGAAAAATCAGTGACCATTGGTGATGCAACGGAATTCACAATTCAATTTGAAGGGGTTGATAGTTCAATTGAAGAATTAAAAGCTTCAGCTTCGTTACAAGCGGGTGAAGTCATTGATACGTCTGTTATGAGTCAGTCATCTTTAAGAAGTTTTCTAACTAAAGCCATCGCTGAAGCGAAAAAGAAAGACGTCCTGTTCTCTGTACACATGAAAGCCACTATGATGAAAGTTTCTGATCCTATTATTTTCGGTCAAGCAGTTAGCGTCTTTTTTGAAGATGTGTTTAAGAAACATGCGGTGATTTTTGAAGAGCTAGGCGTAAATGCGAATAATGGTTTGGGTGATGTTTTAAGTAAAATTGAAGCTTTAGAGTCTAGTAAAAAGGCGGAAATTGAAGTTGATATTCAAGCGGTTTATGCTAAACAGCCTGACGTGGCTATGGTTGATTCTGATAAAGGTATTACTAACTTAAACGTGCCAAGCGATGTGATTATTGATGCGTCTATGCCGGCTATGATTCGCGCATCAGGTCAGATGTGGAATAAGGATGGTAAACAACAAGATACGATGGCAGTGATTCCTGATCGTTGTTATGCTGGTGTTTTTCAGGAAACTATTAGTTTCTGTAAAAAGCATGGAGCATTTGATCCTACCACTATGGGTTCTGTTCCAAACGTTGGTTTAATGGCACAAAAAGCAGAAGAGTACGGTTCTCATGATAAAACATTTCAAATGTCAGCAGCAGGAACGGTACGTGTAGTCTCGACAGGTGGAGAAGTGTTACTTGAACAGTCTGTAGAAGCAGGTGATATTTTCCGAATGTGTCAAGTAAAAGATGCACCGATTCAAGACTGGGTTAAGTTAGCGGTGAACCGTGCTAGAGCTACAAATGTACCTACTGTTTTTTGGCTAGATGAACAACGTGCACATGATTATCAAATTATTAAAAAAGTTAATAAATACTTGTTAGATTACGATACAACGGGTCTTGAAATTCACATAATGTCTCCTGAAGAAGCCACCCGATTTACATTACGCCATGTGAAAGAAGGTAAAAATGTAATTTCGGTTACAGGAAATGTACTTCGAGATTATTTAACGGATCTATTTCCAATACTAGAACTTGGAACATCTTCAAAAATGCTATCTATTGTGCCATTAATGAATGGTGGGGGTTTGTTTGAAACCGGTGCAGGTGGTTCAGCTCCTAAACATGTTCAGCAACTGATGTCTGAGAATCACTTACGTTGGGATTCTCTTGGTGAATTTTTAGCTTTAGCTGTTTCACTGGAGCATTTAGCCTCTACATTCGATATGCCTAAAGCACAAGTATTGGCAACTACCTTAGATGCAGCAACGGCTAAGTTTTTAGATAATGATAAGTCACCGTCACGTAAAGTTGGTGAGCTAGATAATCGTGGTAGCCATTTTTATCTTGCGATGTATTGGGCAGAGGCGTTAGCGGCTCAAACACAAGATCCTGAATTACAGGCACGGTTTGCACCCGTAGCAGAAGCCTTATCTGTTAATGAATCAGTTATCATTTCTGAACTAAACGGAGTTCAAGGTGAAGCAATAGAGATTGGTGGTTATTATCAACCTAATCCAGAGCTGGTTGCTAAGGTGATGCGTCCAAGTGCCACTTTAAATGCAATGATTGAATCTATATCATAGTATTAGTATGTACTAATAGTTAGGCATAATAGTATTTGACGTGTATTATCAGTCTTAAGTAGATTTTAATCTGACTTAAAAGCGTTTCTATATATAAGTAATAACTCTAAAGAGGAGAGAAAATGAAAAATATAACAAAAGTAATAGCAATTGCAACAGTAGTAGCAGCAACATCAGCGTCAGCATTTATGCACGACAATAATCGTGGCTGGGGTGGTGGTGGCA
>DTVJ01000169.1 GCA_012963565.1 Piscirickettsiaceae bacterium | reverse complement strand
ATTACACAAGCGCACAATCAACCGATATCAACTAATGATCCTACTGCTCACGCTGAAATTGAATTACTTCGATCTGCAGGCAAAAAACTGAACAACTATCGCCTTCCAAATACCACGCTGTATGTCACTCTGGAGCCTTGCACGATGTGTCTAGGCGCAATAATTCATGCGCGTATAGCTCGTGTTGTTTTTGGCGCTTATGACGAAAAAACGGGTGTTTGTGGCTCTTGCATTGATTTATCAACTAGCAAATGGTTTAATCACTCAATAGAGATTAAAGGTGGTGTACTTGCAGATGAGTGTAAGAATTTATTACAGCAGTTTTTTAAAAAACGCCGGCAATAAATAACTAGACTGTATACATACCGCCATTAACATGCAATGTCTGTGCAGTAATATACGCACCAGCATCACTAGCCAAGAACAATACAGCACTTGCAATTTCATCTACCGTACCTAAACGACCCAAAGGGATTTGTTTAGAAAGTGCTTCTTTTTGTTCTTCTGGTAGAGCATCAGTCATGTCAGTTTTGATAAAGCCAGGCGCTACGCTATTCACCGTAATACCACGTGCACCTACTTCACGTGCGAGTGATTTAGTAAAACCCATAATGCCAGCCTTAGCAGCTGCGTAGTTCGTTTGTCCTGCGTTACCCATAGCGCCCACAACTGAGGCAATGGAGATAATACGACCGGCTTTTTTCTTCATCATGCCTCGCAAGACTGCTTTTGACATTTTGTAAACTGAAGCAAGGTTGGTATTCATAATATCATCCCACTCATCTTCTTTCATACGCATCAACAGGTTGTCACGTGTAATACCGGCATTATTAACTAAGATATCAACTGCACCATAAGTATCAGTGATGTTTTTCATCACTTCAGCAATTTGATCATTATCAGTAACATTAAGCGCCATTCCAGTACCCGCAACGCCATTGTCTTTTAATGTAGTGCTAATTGCATCAGCACCACTGTCACTAGTTGCTGTACCAATAACCGTTGCACCAGCACTACCTAAAGATAATGCAATGGCTTGACCAATACCGCGGCTTGCACCAGTTACTAATACGATTTTGCCTGTTAAATCTGACATTATTCAATCTCCTCTAAAGTTGCTGCAATACTGGCTGAATCTAGCACAGCATTGGCAGTTAATGATTTTTCAATTCTTCTTGTTAGTCCTGTAAGAACTTTTCCTGGGCCTGATTCGATTAACTTTTCTATACCCATAGCATGCATCGCTTGTACTGTACCTGTCCACAATACTGGCTTGTGTAGTTGTGCAACAAGGTTGGCCTTCATATCATCAGTATCGGTGGCCTTTGCAGCATCAAAATTATGCAATACATCAACCTTACCCATATTAAATTCTACTGCATTAACGGCTTTTGAAAATTCTTGAGCCGCTTCATCCATTAATGAACAATGTGATGGCACACTCACTGGCAATACTACCGCGCGCTTAGCACCTGCCGCTTTCATGGCTTCACACGTTGTATCAACCGCTACTTTATTACCAGCAATCACTAC
>DTVJ01000168.1 GCA_012963565.1 Piscirickettsiaceae bacterium | reverse complement strand
TATCTTCACTATGCGCCGAATGAAACCATTGCCGGTTTAGAGTTTGATTATATTCCGGAAGTCGATATGCCATTAGTGGCCGATATGTCATCAACGATTTTGTCACGCGAGATTGACGTTTCAAAATTTGGTGTTATCTATGCGGGTGCACAAAAGAATATCAGTATTTCTGGCTTAACGATTGTAATTGTTAGAGAAGATTTAATTGGCAATGTGGTTGCCAATCAGCCAATCTTGTTTGATTATGCAACACAGGCGAATAATGACTCCATGTATAACACGCCAGCAATTTACCCATGGTATGTGGCTGGCCGTGTATTTGAGTGGTTAAAAGAGCAGGGCGGTTTGAGCGCAATGGCTAAGATTAACGAAACTAAGGCAAAAACCCTTTACGATGCCATTGATGGTTCTGATTTTTATTCAAACCCAGTAGCGATAAAATACCGTTCATGGATGAACGTGCCATTTTTATTGGCTGATGAAGATCTTAACAGTTTGTTCTTAGAAAAAGCAGCCGCTAATGATTTAATTACACTTAAAGGTCATCGCTCTGTGGGCGGTATGCGTGCTAGTATTTACAATGCAATGCCACAAGAAGGCATCGATGCATTAGTGACATTTATGAAAGAATTTGAAAAGGAAAATGCATAATGGTTAAGATTCAAACGTTAAACAATATCTCACCAGTTGGTTTAGAAAAATTACCGAGAGATAGATACGAAGTGTCTTCTGAAGTGGCTAACCCGGATGCGATTTTAGTGCGTAGTGCAAAAATGCATGATATGGAAATTGGTGATAATTTAAAAGCTGTTGGTCGTGCTGGTGCGGGTGTAAATAATATCCCACTTGATAAAATGAGTGACAAAGGTGTTGTGGTGTTTAACGCGCCAGGTGCTAATGCTAATGCGGTAAAAGAACTAGTAATTAGTTCAATGCTACTTGCTAGTCGTAATATTTGCCAAGCTTGGAGTTATGTTAACGATCTTCCATTAGACAATTTAAAAACTGCAGTGGAAGATGGTAAGAAAAATTATGCAGGTTCAGAATTACCTGGCAAAACACTAGGTATTGTTGGCTTGGGTGCAATTGGTGTGCAAATCGCAAATGCAGCTCACGCACTGGGTATGAATGTGATTGGTTTTGATCCTAGCATCACCATTAAAAGTGCATGGAAGCTATCAGCGGATGTTAATCAAGCGCTAAGTGTGGATGAGTTATTTTCACAGAGTGATTTTGTGTCGTTCCATGTGCCGTTAGTTGAAGCTACTAAAAATATATTGAACGAAGAGCGCATTGCCTTATTGCCAGAAGGTGCAACCATTCTTAACTTTGCTAGAGATGGTATAGTTGATGAAGCTGCATTAGAAAAAGCACTAGACAGTGGAAAAGTAAAATATTACGTAACGGATTTCCCGATTGATGAAATGAAAAATCACGACAGAGTGATTGCATTACCTCACTTGGGTGCATCAACGGCTGAGGCGGAAGACAATTGTGCAATTATGGTGGCTAACCAAGTTAAAGACTATATTGAAAATGGTAATATTATGAATTCAGTTAATTTTCCTGAAGTTTTAATGCCGAGAGCCGGTAAAGAGCGTCTTGCAATCACACATAAAAATGTACCAAATATGGTAGGTCAAATCTCAACGGCAATTGCTGAAGCAGGCGCTAATATCGTTGATATGTTGAACAAGTCAAGGGATGGAGTTGCTTATACTTTAGTTGACCTGGAGAGTGAGATTTCTGATACAGTACTTGATAATTTAAAACAAGTTGATGGGATACTAACCGTTAGGGGTATTTAGGATAAAAAATGTCAAAAAAAACGCTTGCTGAATTAAGAGTTGAAATTGATGCGCTGGATAAAAATATCCAGTCACTAATTGGCAATCGCGCCGAACTTGCCTCAGCCGTAGCGGAAGTTAAGAAAGCCTCAGATGATCAAAGTGTTTTTTACCGCCCTGAAAGGGAAGCGCAAGTTCTTAGGGCGATTATTGATAGAAACGATAGCTCACTAAAAGACAAAGATATGGCGCATATCTTCCGTGAGATTATGTCTGCCTGTCTTGCTTTAGAACAACCTTTAAATGTTGCTTATTTAGGCCCTGAAGGTACATTTACGCAAGAAGCTGCACTAAAGCATTTTGGTCATGCAGTGTCGACACTAGATTGTGGCAGCATTGATGAAATATTCCATCAAGTTGAGAAGGGTAATGCGCATTATGGCGTGGTGCCGATTGAAAACTCTTCTAACGGAGTGATTGGTGGTACCGTTGACATGCTTTACTCTCAAAGCTTGAAGATTTGTGGCGAGGTTGAAATCTCTATTCAACATCAGTTAATGATGGCGGATCAATCTCAAGAAATCAAAGCAATTTACGCCCATCAGCAAGCACTTGATCAGTGTCAGCGTTGGTTGAGTAATCATCATCCGAATGCTCAGTTGAAACCAGTTGCATCGAATGCCTTAGCAGCACGTATTGTTAAAGATGAGCCGAATGCAGCAGCGATAGCATCGGAGGCGGCACTAGGTCTATATGGCTTAGAAAGGGTGGCTAAAAACATCGAAGACCAAACAGGCAATGTCACTCGTTTCTTGGTACTTAGTAAGGAAGATGTTCCACCTTCGGGTGAAGACAAAACTTCTATTTTAGTAGTGACTAAACACAAATCTGGCGCTCTGCTTGATTTACTAGCACCTTTCAAAGAGCAGGGAATTAATATGGTACAACTCGCACGTCATCCAATTCCGGGTGTGAAGTGGGAGTACTTATTCTTAATTGATATTGAAGGTCATCAGCAAGAAGCACATGTGCAAACTGCTCTTGAACAAGTAGCCGATATAGTGCTTAAAGTGGATATTTTAGGTTCTTACCCTGTTGCAGTTTTATGAGTGTTTGTGAATCATTACTTTCCCTGAGTCCGTATCAGGGAGGAAAGCCCATTAGTGAATTACAACGTGAACTTGGTCTAGAGCACATTGTTAAATTGGCCAGTAATGAAAATCCTCTGGGCGCAGGTCCAAAAGCATTAGAGGCGATACAGCAAGCTGCAACTGAAGTAGGTCGATATCCAGACGGTAATGGCTTTGAGCTTAAACAGGCCATTAGCGAGTATTTATCAGTTAGTCTCGAAGACATTACTTTAGGCAATGGTTCGAATGATATTTTAGAATTATTAGCCAGAGCCTACCTATGTAGCGCTAACGATGAAGTTATTTTCTCTCAGTATGCTTTTGTGGTTTACCCATTAGTTACTCAGGCATTAGGCGCTAAAGCAGTTGTTACCCCAGCCAACGAATTCGGCCATGATCTTGATGCAATGCATGAAGCAATCAGCGAAAATACCAAACTCATTTTTATTGCTAATCCAAATAATCCAACAGGTACGTTGTTGAGTGATGATGCCATTTATGCTTTTTTATCGAAGGTGTCAAGCTCGATAATTGTGGTGTTAGACCAAGCTTATTTTGAGTATTTAGATGCTACTGATAATGCCATTCAATGGTTGCAAGAGTTTGATAATTTGGTGATTACCCGTACTTTCTCTAAAGCCTATGGATTGGCTGGTCTAAGAGTAGGTTATTCTATTTCTAATCATAAGATTGCTGATTATTTAAATCGAATTCGTCAGCCGTTTAATGTTAACCATATTGCCCAAAGTGCAGCAGTAGCAGCTTTGTCTGACGAGGCATTTTTAGTCAGATCGGTGGCTGCCAATAAAAATGGTTTACTACAACTCTCTCAAGGATTCGATAAATTAGGTTTGTCATACATTCCATCCTTTGCAAATTTCGTTGCTGTTGAAGTGAATGATGCTAGCTCTATTTATCAAAAGTTATTAGAAAAAGGTTTTATTGTGCGTCCTGTTGAGATGGAGGGATATTTGAGAGTTTCAGTAGGCACTAGAATTGAGAATGAAGAATTTCTTGATGCATTTAAATCAATTTTATGATGGATAAGATTTGTATTATCGGCGTTGGATTAATTGGCGGTTCGTTTGCTGCTGGATTAAAAAAATCCAATCAAGTTAAAACCATTGTTGGCTTTGGTAGAAATGAAGAGAATCTGATTAAGGCCCAAGCGCTTAATGTTATTGATGAATATAGCTTGGATATTGTCATTGCTTTAAAAGATGCAGAGATGGTGCTGATTGCTACCCCAGTTGACAGCTTTGGAGCTGTTTTAAAGTTAATCAAGCCTTATGTTGATGAGTCGGTGATTATTTCAGATGTGGGCAGTACCAAAGGTAGTGTGGTAAGTATTGCACAATCTGTCTTTGGTGAAGTGCCTGCAAGATTTATTCCTGCTCATCCGATTGCCGGAAAAGAAAAAAGCGGTGTTGAATCTAGCGATGGTGAGTTATTTAACAATAAGCGTGTGATTCTAACACCAGAAGATAACGCTGATACTAAAGCAATAGAAAAGGTAACGGAACTATGGCAAACATTAGGAGCACAAGTTGAAACGATGACACATCAGAAACATGACGATTTATTGGCAATGACTTCACATTTACCACATATGCTGGCCTTTGGATTAATGGACTATTTGATTACTAAAAACCCTGATGCTTGTGATTATGCGGCAGGTGGCTTTAAGGATTTTTCACGTATTGCATCGAGTGATTCCATTATGTGGCGTGATATTTGCCTTAATAATCCTACAGATATTGTTAAACATATTAAAGGCTACCAACAAGCGCTAGATAAGTTATCAACCTTAATTGAAAATAATCAATCGGAAGATTTAGAAAAGCTATTCTCAGATGCAAAATCTGCACGCGATAGTTGGTTGAAAGACTAAATAAATATGAGTAAATTTATTGCAAAACCAGCCAATTCATTGTCTGGCAATTTAAAAGTACCAGGTGACAAGTCGATTTCTCATCGTTCTATTATGTTGGGATCACTTGCTAATGGTGTCACCAAAGTAACTGGCTTTTTAGAGGGTGAAGATGCCTTATCAACGCTAAAAGCATTTCAGGCTATGGGTGTCAAAATTGAGCGTGATGGTGATAATGTAACCATTCATGGTGTTGGTATTAATGGCTTGAAAAAACCTTCAGCGCCACTAGATTTAGGCAACTCTGGTACCTCTATTCGTTTAATGTCTGGCATATTGGCGGCACAAGCCTTTGATTGTGAGTTGCATGGTGATGAGTCACTTTCAAAACGCCCAATGGGCAGGGTGATTAATCCACTCACTGAGATGGGTGCGGTCATTAAAAGCAACGATGGTAAGCCACCACTTAAAATTACTGGTGGACAAAAACTAAAAGGTATTCATTATGACTTGCCGGTTGCTTCCGCACAGGTGAAATCTTGTGTGCTTTTGGCAGGTTTGTATGCCGATGGCGATACTTGTGTAACTGAGCCAGCACCAACACGAGACCATACAGAGCGTATGTTAAAGGGTTTGGGTTATGAAGTGAATGTTAATAACAATCAAATGTGTCTCACAGGTGGGGGTGAGTTAACAGCAACTGAAATTCAGGTGCCAAGCGATATTTCCTCTTCAGCATTTTTCATGGTGGCAGCAAGTATTGCACCAAAGGCCGATATTACATTGATGGGTGTAAACGTTAATCCAACTCGAACTGGTGTGATCGATATTTTAAAATTGATGGGTGCAAACCTGAACTTAATGAATGAACGTGAAATTGGCGGTGAATTATTGGCCGATATTCGTATTCAATCTGCACAGTTAAAAGGTATTCATATTCCAGAAGAATTAGTACCACTTGCTATTGATGAATTCCCAGTAATGTTTATTGCTGCTAGTTGTGCTGAGGGAGAAACTATTCTGACTGGTGCAAAAGAATTAAGAGTTAAAGAATCAGACCGTATTCAGGTGATGGCAGATGGTTTAAGTATTTTGGGTATTGATAACGAAGTGCTAGAAGATGGTATTAAGATTCAAGGTGGAAAATTCCAAAAACCAACTGATATTATTAAGTCACATCATGATCATCGTATCTCGATGTCATTTGCAATTGCTTCTTTAAGGTGTGAACATACGATTGAAATTGATGGTGTCGACAATGTTATGACCTCATTCCCTAGCTTTGTTGAACTTAGCAATACAGCAGGTATGGACATTACTGAGGTTTAATTACAAAATTAAAGTATTAAAAAAGGCGCTCAACGAGCGCCTTTTTTTGTATTAGAGAATAGTTTAGTAGCCGCCTTTACGCTTAGTTTCAGGTAGGCCCGCAACCTTACCGGCTTGCTTAGCAGGACCTTTTGGAAATAACGCGTATAATTCTT
>DTVJ01000167.1 GCA_012963565.1 Piscirickettsiaceae bacterium | reverse complement strand
ACAATACTTAATTATGCAAAAACACATTATTTCAACTGACAAAGCACCGCAAGCCATTGGCACCTATTCACAAGCTGTGTGTGTGACTGGTGGTTCTACTATTTATCTATCTGGCCAGATTCCATTAGTACCGGAAACGATGGAAATGATCGAGGGTGATATTGCAGAACAAATTATTCAAGTGTTTAAGAATTTGACCGCTGTCTGCAAAGAGTCTGGTGGTAGTTTGAATAACATTGTCAAACTCAATGTATATTTAACAGATCTTAATAATTTCCCTGTTGTGAATGAGATTATGGCAACCTATTTTGACGAACCTTTTCCTGCACGTGCAGCCGTTGGTATTAACGAATTACCTAAGGGGGCGATGGTGGAGATGGATGGCGTCATGGTTATTAAAGAAGGTGACTACACCTACTAAAGAAAGTACTTACATATAATGCATGATCTATCTGATCCGATTATTTCTCTCAACGGATTAGGCCAAAAAACTGCAGATAAACTCAATGCGATTGGCATTTATAACCTAGAGCACTTGTTGTTTCATCTGCCAAATCGATACCAAAACAAAACAAAACTGACGCCACTCAATCAAGCTCAAGTAGGTGAGGAGTTATTGTTTGAGCTCACTATCGATCGCATTGAAGAAGTGTCGACCCGACAAAGACAATTATTGTGCTATTTGTCTGATGAGGACAATCGCACCTTATTATTACGATTTTTTCACTTTAATCAGTATCAGAAACAAGCACTTACTCGAGGCGATATTATTCAATGCTTTGGTGAAGTAAAGATCGGTAGAGAAGGCTTAGAAATACACCATCCAGAGTATCGATTGATCTCAAAAGGTCAAGCTAATTTATTAGAAACAACTCTCAGTCCTATTTACCCACTAACATCTAATATCCATCAAGCACAACTCAAAAAATGGATTAATATCGCTTTAGAAACCTTAAAACAATCATCTTTAGTTGATAATTTTGAAAATTTGGCAAAAAATTCGATGCCAACTCTTAAACAAGCTTTGGAGACACTACACCACCCAAAAGAAGGTGAAAATATTGAACAAATTGCCGAGTTTAGGCATATTTCACAGCAAAGACTCATCATTGAAGAGCTTTGCGCACATCAACTTAGCCTTTTGCAACTTAAAAATGAACGTAAAAGCAAAATTTCCAATATTTTTGAAATAAAAAAACACTTATCTAATCAACTATTAAACACTTTAAACTTCAAATTAACTGATGCTCAACAACGTAGTATTAATGAGATTAACGCCGATTTAAGTTCTGCCCATCCTATGCTGAGATTACTGCAAGGTGATGTTGGATCAGGCAAAACTATTGTGTCTGTTTTTGCTTGTTTGCAAGCGATTGAAAACGGATTTCAATCGGCTATTATGGCGCCCACTGAAATATTAGCCACCCAGCATTTACATGGTTTTTCAAATTATCTCGAACCACTAGGCGTTGAAGTTGCTTTTTTAACCGGATCACAAAATACTACGCAACGAGCTGAACAATTATCTAAGATTGAATCAGGACAGGCAAAAGTGGTGATTGGCACCCATGCCTTATTCCAAGAATCCGTTAACTTTAACAAATTGGGTTTAGTGGTGATTGATGAACAACATAAATTTGGTGTACATCAAAGACTTTCACTGACTCAAAAAGCACAAAACACGCCACATCAGCTGGTGATGACCGCCACGCCTATTCCACGCTCACTCACCATGAGTGCTTATGCAGACCTTGATTCATCGATTATCGACGAGCTACCTCCAGGTAGAACTCCGGTCAAAACTATTGCGCTTAGCAATGAGCGAAAAGATGAGGTGGTTCAAAAAATTCAGCAAGTTTGCAAGGAAAGCAATCAAGTGTATTGGGTGTGTACATTGATTGAAGAGTCAGAAGCTTTGCGCGCCGAATCTGCAACTAATACGCATCATTACTTACAAGAAAGTTTGCCAAATTTATCAGTGGTACTAATTCATGGCAGGATGAATAAGGATGAAAAATCTGAGATTATGCATCAATTCTCCAAAGGTCAGATTGATGTATTGGTCGCTACCACAGTGATTGAAGTGGGTGTGAATGTACCAAATGCTTCACTAATGGTGATTGAAAACTCTGAACGATTGGGCTTAGCACAATTGCATCAATTACGTGGTCGTGTAGGGCGTGGTGCAGATGCAAGTATTTGTATTTTGATGTATCAAGCGCCACTAAGTGCGAATGCGACCGAGCGACTTGATATTCTTAGACAGAGTAATGATGGTTTTGTCATTGCGAATAAAGATTTAGAGCTTCGCGGTCCAGGTGAGATTTTAGGCACACAACAAACGGGTATTGCAAGTATGAAAATTGCCAACATTGTGCGCGATGGTTATTTACTCAAACAGGTGCATTTTTATTCGGAAAAATTTTTACAACTTGGTGAAGATAAACAACAAATGCTTATTACACGCTGGATTACTGAAGACAAAACACAATACGCCAATACTTGAGGCACGTAAAATAACGCTCTTATGATTAACACGCAAGATTTAACCTGGATAGATTTGTCAGATGCAAGCAATGTACCTGAAGCAGTACTTGTGTGGCTTGATGATGACCAATCATTAACTGCTAAATTGAAACAAAAATTTAATGACTTTGCGGTAAATGTATTGTCGCAAACACAAATAAATCCACATGCTAATGAGAGTGACGTACTCAATTTTAGTGGTCAATCAGTGATTAGAGAAGTAGAGTTACTGGGCAATCAACAAGTGATGGTGTTTGCACGCTCAGTCATACCAGTGACCGATGATACTGTTGATTTACTTGCTATCGGCTCTAAACCTTTGGGCGAAATACTATTTAACAATGCTGATGTTCACCGTGGTGAGTTACAAATTACACACACAGGCAGTATCTGGGGCAGGAGATCTGTATTTACCATCGGCACTACCAAGCTGTTAGTCAGTGAATTCTTTCTGGAGTGCTTGTATGCGTGATGATATATTCTCAAGCAAAATTGATTTAGTTGACTTTACCTTTGATGCACAAGTCGTTGATGTGTTTGATGACATGGTCAGACGCTCAGTACCTGGTTACCAAACCATGATTGAGATGATAGGGTTAATCGTCAAAACGTATGGCCAAAACAATACTAACTATTATGACCTAGGTGCATCAACGGGTGCCATCTCTTTGGCTTTGGGGCTGAATAACAATCATCAAAATAATCACATCATTGCCGTTGACAATTCTATTGATATGGTTAAAAAATGCAAAGCAAATTTAATCGATAAAATAACAAATTTTGACGTTATTTGTGTCGATATTAATGATATATGTTTCGAAAATGCATCTATCGTGGTATTAAACTTAACCTTGCAATTTATTCCAGTTAAGCAAAGACAACCCCTGATTGATAAAATTTATGAAGGCTTGAACCCGGGCGGTGTATTGATTATTTCAGAAAAAATACATTTTGATAATGAGAAAAAGCAAGTTGAAACTACCAAGCTTCACTTAGACTTTAAGCGTGCCAATGGTTATAGCGAACTAGAGATTGCAGCCAAGCGTCAATCAATAGAAAATGTGCTCATTACTGATAATACTCAAACGCATTTAGACAGATTTAAAACAGCGGGGTTCAGCCATAGCTTTTGCCACTTTCAGTGTCTTAACTTTGCGTCCTTTTTAGCGGTAAAATAGGTTGCATTATGTTATTAATGATTGACAATTACGATTCGTTTACCTATAACCTAGTGCAGTACTTTGGCGAGTTAGGTCAAGTAGTTGAAGTACATCGTAACGATGAAATTTCCATTGAAGAAATTGAGCAACTCAAACCTGAATTTCTGGTGATTTCCCCAGGTCCTTGCACACCAAACGAGGCAGGGATTTCTATTGAAGCCATTCAACACTTTTCTGGCAAGATTCCAATGTTAGGAGTTTGTTTAGGATTTCAAGCAATGGTACAAGCGTATGGTGGTAACGTTGTTGGGGCTAAGAAAATCATGCATGGCAAGGTCTCAAGTGTTCATCATACCAATAAGGGTGTGTTTACTGAATTGAAAAATCCTTTAAACGCCACACGCTACCATTCACTAGTCGCTGAACAATCTAGCCTGCCAGATTGTTTTGAGATTACTTCTTGGACTGAGGATGACCAAGGTGAAATCGATGAAATTATGGGTATTAGACACAAAGAACTGGCGGTTGAGGGGGTACAATTTCACCCTGAATCGATTTTGACTGAAGAAGGTCATGAAATGTTAGATAACTTTTTAAAAGGAAAAGCGCTGTAATGGAAATACTTGAATTTTTATTGAATGACGAACAGATTTTTACTACCATCACTTTAGTGGTCTTAATCGCCCTATTGATTGGTAATATTGTTGCTGATAAATTAAAAAAATATGAAGAGGTTGACGCCAATGGTGCTATTTCTTTGATGGATGAAAAAGATTTGATTGTTTTGGATGTACGTGAAACAAAAGAAAGAAAAGCTGGGCATATTGCTAACGATGTTCATATCCCACTTTCCAAGGTTAAAAACAAATTAGATACACTTGATAATAGCAAAAAAGTACTAGTTTATTGTCGTAGTGGTTCTCGTTCATCGCACATTGCAGGGCTATTAACTCGTAATAATTTTGAACAAGTTTACAATCTAAAAGGCGGTATCCAAGCATGGAAAAAGGCCAACTTGCCGATTAAAATATAAACTACGGTCAACCATGAAAAAAAATATTATTTATTGTTCTGATTCATGCCCTTTTTGCCAAAGAGCTTATCAATTATTAGAAAGAAAAGGTATCCCTTATCAAAAAAGACATGTCAAAAGTCAAAATGACTGGGATGAGGTGGTGGAAAAAACTGGTAGAACCACGGTGCCGCAAGTATTCATTAATGGCACACATATAGGCGGGTTTGACGATTTATCGGCTGCAGATCAATCTGGTAGACTAGATGAAATCCTAAATCAATAATGAGTAAAAATCTCAGTATCATCGGTGCAGGTGCTTGGGGTAGTGCGCTGTCTATTGCTTTATCAGATAATTTTGACACCATCTATTTGCACACATTTACACAAGAAGAAATTGAAACGCTCAAACCAAAACACCCAGCTTTATCTGTCAATTATCCTGGCAACGTTGAACTAACTTTTGATTTATCACTCATCAAACAATCAGAAAGTGTACTAATTGCTGTGCCTAGTTATGGTTTTGCCACAACACTGGATACCATTAAACCGTTCCTTATGCCGGAGCAACCTGTTGCTTGGGTCACTAAGGGCTTTGACACCCATCACCAATGTTTTTTACATGAAAGTTTTGAGTCGATTTTAAAAGATCACCCTAGCTGTGTTGTTTCTGGTCCTAGTTTTGCTTTTGAGGTTGCCACTCACAAACCAACGGCTCTGACGGTTGCTTCAAAAGACAAGAACACTCGAGATTATTGGGCAAAAGCACTACACACCAACACACTAAGGGCCTACACTAATGATGATATTATCGGTGTTGAAGTGGGCGGCTCAGTTAAAAATATTCTCGCCATTGCTGCAGGTATTGCCTCTGGCTTAGGATATGGCGCCAACACGCAAGCAGCGCTCATCACTCGAGGCCTAGCTGAAATAATCCGACTTGGAAAAAGTCTGGGGGCTAACGAGCAAACATTTAACGGTCTATCAGGTTTGGGTGATTTGGTACTCACCTGTTCAGACGATCTATCTAGAAATCGTCGTTTTGGTAAAGAACTGGCTAATAATCAAAGTGTAGAACAAGCCCTCAAAAATGTGGGTGCAACTGTTGAAGGCTTAAATACTTTAGAATTAGTATTGTCTATCGCTAAAAAAAGTCAGGTCGAGATGCCTATTTGTGAGCAAGTTTATCAAGTTACACAAGGACAAACATCCCCTACTGAAGCTGTCAATCACTTAATGGCACGAGAGCAGATTGACGAATGATTCTTGACTTGCTTAGACACGGCGAGCCCAAAGGGGGTCGTTTGTATCGTGGCAATCAAGATGATGCTTTAACCGATAAAGGCTGGAACCAGATGTTAGATTCCACTCAAAATAAACAATGGGATTTTATTGCTACTTCACCATTAGTACGCTGTGCTGATTTTGCCAAACATTTATCAAGTACTCAAAACACGCCTTATCAAATATTTAACGGATTTGAAGAGTTAGGATTTGGTGACTGGCAAGGTAGAAGTGCCAAGGATATTGGACAAAAAATTGTTGATCAGTTCAAAGCCGATCCCATTCATCACCAACCACCTAATGC
>DTVJ01000166.1 GCA_012963565.1 Piscirickettsiaceae bacterium | reverse complement strand
AGAATTCAGAGCTAGCGGCATCAATACCAATAAAAATATCTTTGCCTGCTTCATAACCTGCATTTTTAATTGCTTCTAAGATAACAGTAATGGCTTCTTCATTTGAAGATAAGTCAGGGGCAAAGCCTCCTTCATCACCAACTGCTGTATTCATGCCTTTAGTTTCAAGTACAGCTTTTAAATGATGAAATACTTCCGCACCATAACGTAATGCTTCTTTGAAACTTGGGGCACCCGCAGGAATAATCATAAATTCTTGAATATCAACACTGTTGTTGGCGTGTTCACCACCGTTAATGATATTCATCATCGGTACGGGTAGTTGGTACTCGCCATCAACATCAAGCGAGCTATATAAGGATTTATTTTGTACATTGGCGTTGGCATGTGCCGAAGCTAACGACACTGCTAAAATTGCATTTGCACCCAATCTTGATTTGGTGTCGGTACCATCGAGTTCAATCATTGCTTGGTCAATCTTGCTGAGATTTCCAATATCAAAACCCACTAAAGCCTGGTTAATTTCAGTATTAATAAATTCAACTGCTTTTAGAACACCTTTGCCTAAATAGCGAGATTTGTCACCATCACGAAGCTCTAATGCTTCACGTTGTCCAGTTGAGGCACCACTTGGCACCATCGCACTACCCACGACTCCATTGTCTAAAATAACATCAGCTTCAACGGTTGGGTTACCTCTTGAGTCAAGGACTTCTCTTGCTTTAATTTGTTGGATTTTCACTATAAGGTCTCGTTTAATTATTCAAAAAATGACTTCATTTTACCAAAGAAGGAGCTAGACTCTGGGTGTTGTTTCATGCCACAGGATGCAGAAAAATCTTTAAGCAATTGTTGCTGTTTTTTGCTAAGATTAACCGGCGTTTCAATTTTAACTTGACATAACAAATCACCCGTACCGCCATGTCGAATTGCTGTAACACCCTTGCCACGCAGACGAAATAGTTTTCCGGATTGAGTGCCAGCAGGTACTTTGATTTTAAGTTTACCTTTAAGTGTTGGTACCTCAATTGAACCACCGAGTGTCGCTGTGGAAAAATCAATCGGCACTTCACAATACAAATCATTGCCTTCTCTTTCGAAAATATTGTGTTTTTTTACATGTACTTGTACGTATAAATCACCACTCGAACCGCCTCGTACTCCAGCTTCACCTTCACCGCTAAGACGAATACGATTGCCAGTATCTACCCCTGCAGGGATTTTAACCGAAAGTGTTTTTTGTTTGCGCACCACACCTTGTCCACGACAAGTACCACAAGGTGTTTCGATAGTTTGACCTGTACCAGAGCAGACATGACAAGCACGCTGAACTGCAAAAAACCCTTGTTGCACTTGCACTTGACCATGACCACCACAAGTGGTGCAAGTCTTAACACTAGTGCCAGGTTTTGCGCCACTACCTGAACAAGTGTCACAGGTTTCATTTTTAGGTATGCGAATCTTAACTGTAGTGCCTTCGGCGGCTTCTTTTAGATCAATTTCTAAATCATAACGCAAGTCTGAGCCGCGATTATCTGGCTGAGCAG
>DTVJ01000165.1 GCA_012963565.1 Piscirickettsiaceae bacterium | reverse complement strand
CGACCATATACTTTTTTGCTTAGCTTGGAATCGCTTGGACCAACAGCTGACTCCTTAATATATTTTTCAAATCTCTTAATAGTACTAGACTCTAGTAAAAATGTATGGGTTGTATTGGAAATCTGTCGCCAGTGACAATATTTAGATAAGAATATAAAAGATAAACGCTTCCAGGGTGGGTCATAACGATCAGGATAATCAGGCGTATGAATAATTATCGGCGTATCTTTTAAATCACCAATTATTCGATTCATGTAGTTTTTCTTTTTTCCGGATGTCTGTATGTATTGCTCTTTATTGCTAATAAATTCAGACAGATACTTAAAAGCATATGGTGTGTGTAAATAATCATCCTCACACATATAAACCCATTCATTGTCAGGAATATTTAGTGCTATATCAATTTGTTTTTGCAGAGATTTAGCAGCACTACCAAGCTTATCGTTGTCAACAACAACAACATCAAATGCTTTGAAAAAATCAAGTAACTCAGTTGATAAATCGTCGCCAATAATCGTAAACTGATATTGACTACCCCGTAATGATTGATACATACTATAGAAGGATACTTTGATAGTCTGTATCTTGTTCAGACCAAATGGCCTCTTAACTTTGTGAACCGACTCAACCTTATCACAGGCTCTAAATAAGATTTGATATTTAATATTCATTAATGAACTTCACTTAGTTCAATATATTGCTCAGCAATCCCTTTGGCAACAAATTTATCTATATGCTTACTAGTGATACTAACAGGATTATCGATTGCTTTTTTTATATTGGCAGATAAAGCATCTGTATCACCAACTGGAGATAAAAATTGGCTTAAATCACCCTCTAAGATTTCTGCGGGCCCTGTTGGGCAGTTTGTACTAACAACCTGAGTCTTTAAAATTAAGGACTCAATAAGAACAGTTGGCAACGCTTCATGGTTTGAACTTAAAACCAGGGCTTTTGCTTTTTTTATCCAAGGGTAGGGGTTAGCAATAAACCCTTTAAAAATAACTTTGTCTTCTATATGCAGTTCACGAATCAAGTTCTTTATATTAGCCAACTGTTCTTCATCTGAGGGCTTGTCTGTTGTTCCCAAAAGCAGCAGTTTTTGTTCAATATTAGAAGCAGCATAGGCTTTTATTAATAAATCATGGCGCTTGTCTTTTGCAAATCGTGCAACACAGATTATATAATTATCTTCATCTACAACTTCTTCATTGGCACTTTTTCTGATAACGTCAAAATCAAATGGATTATATATTGTCGTACAACTGTGTGGTTTAATGCCGAACTTGATAAGGTCATCTGCAACGCCTTGTGAAACGGTAACAAGTTTAGTATTGTCGTACTGACTTTTCATCTTGTAGAAATATTTGTATTTTCTTCTGAACTTTTTAAAGCCTTTCGTATTTTTGTATTTACTTTCAATGAATTTTGAAATCACACCGTGAATACAATGGTATAAGTTTGGCAACTTGGCAATCTTGGTGACTTCATCGGAGGCCTCAAGATGAGAAACAAAAAGATCGAATTTTATGTTTTGCTCATCAATCTTCT
>DTVJ01000164.1 GCA_012963565.1 Piscirickettsiaceae bacterium | reverse complement strand
CCTGTGCGTCGCACACAATTACCAAGCAATGTACGAAAAGTTTGGAATCGTATGAACCAAATTATTATTGGTTTCATGTTAGAGCAATATCCAGATCCAACTAAACACTTGATTCTTGCTGGTGAAGCATCATTGGATGCTACCTGGCCCATTACTTCTACTGGTGTACCTACTATTAGAATGCTACATAATCACTTTATCGTTTTTGATAAGGACGAACTTGAAAATGCAAAATTAGCTGATATTAATAATCCAAATCTGACTGATGGTGGGCAGCACTCTTTATTTGCATCCTATATGCAGGATGTATATTCTGAATTTTTATCAACTCTAGATTTAGAAATTCTTAAACCCGTTACTGGAGAAGTGTCAAGTTTAGCGCTTACAGGTTATCCGCAAGGACTGCCTAGCTGGGAAGTACAAGGTGGAATTGACAGTTTGAAGAATATCGATTTCTGGAAAGAGTACGATCAAATACTAAAGGGTTTTTTAGATTTCTACCGTACTTTTTTTGCGCAAGTCTCTAGTCGAAATTCTGGCGTTCCAGATAATGCGTATTTCCCCAAAGAAATAGAGAGAACTCTGCTTTTCAATAACTGCTTTTTATCAGCAGCAAAGAAGGTACGCGACAAATGTATTGAAGATGCTAAATATTCTTCCTCAATACGTTGGCAGCCGGCCTTTAAACAACTCATCTATCGTAATGATGAAGGCAAATTAATTGTCACTATTTCTCAAAATTCAATTGGTAATGCTATCACTGAGCTGCTTGGTATTGTGGTTAACCGAACACCAGATGCGGATGCCTATGAAAAAGCTGAACCTGCATTGATTGAAAAATTACTCAAACTTAGATCGCGTTTGGTAGAAGCTGACCTTGGTCACAGTATCCAGACCAAATATTGGGGTACAGAATAACAATCTTTAGTCGTTTTTTGGTCTCAACCCACCCTCTTTTTGTTGTTAAGAAAATATTTAGAGAATTATTATATTATTATCTTATTCATAGTTAATAATTAGCTATAATCGCTGGTGAACAAAATTTAATATAATAATAAAGGAGGGAAGGAAATAATGGATACAATACTTGTACTAGCTATGGCGGCATCTATTATCGCTGTCTTATACGGCATGATATCAATCACCTGGATTAATAGTCAATCACCAGGTTCAGACAAAATGAAAGAAATCTCAGATGCGATTGCAGAGGGTGCAAAAGCTTATCTAAATCGTCAATATCAAACCATTGGCATGGTTGGTTTTGTCTTATTTGTTATTATTACTTACTTCCTTGGTGGCCCTGTTGGTCTTGGATTCCTAGTTGGTGCTGTATTATCAGGTGCAACAGGCTATATTGGTATGAACGTATCGGTTAAATCTAACTCACGCACAGCCGAAGCTGCAAAAAATGGTTTGAATGCAGCCTTCCAGGTTGCTTTCCGTGGTGGTGCAGTTACCGGCATGTTAGTAGTTGGCTTAGCTCTACTTGGTGTGTCCGGCTATTACGCTGGCCTGCTTACATTTGGTGTTGAGCAAAAAGAAGCACTTCATGCATTGATTGGTCTTGCTTTTGGTGGTTCACTTATTTCTATCTTCGCTCGATTGGGTGGTGGTATCTTTACTAAAGGTGCTGACGTTGGTGCAGATATCGTTGGTAAAGTTGAGGCAGGCATTCCAGAAGATGATCCACGTAACCCAGCGGTAATTGCTGATAACGTGGGTGATAATGTTGGTGACTGCGCAGGTATGGCAGCTGACTTGTTCGAGACTTACGCAGTAACGATTGTAGCAACAATGATGTTAGCTGGCGTATTAGGCTTAGGAGAAACTGCAATTCTTTATCCATTGGCACTTGGTGCAGTTTCAATTATTGCCTCTATCATTGGCACATTCTTTGTAAAGGTATCTGACGGTGGTTCTATCATGGGCGCACTTTACAAAGGACTATTCGTTTCTGCGGTATTAGCAGCGGTTGCGTTTTACTTTATTACTATTGAAATGAGCATGGGTATGAATTTATTCTACGCATCATTAATTGGTTTAGCGCTGACTGCATGGATGGTTCTAGTTACTGAATACTATACTTCAACTGAACGCAAGCCTGTACAACGCGTGGCAGAAGCTTCACTAACAGGTGATGGTACTAACGTCATTGCTGGCCTAGGATTATCAATGAAATCTACTGCACTTCCAGTATTGGCAGTATGTGCCAGTATTTGGGGTTCTTATGAATTAAGTGGTCTATATGGTATTGCAATCGCAGCAACGGCTATGTTATCTATGACGGGCTTAATTGTAGCACTTGATGCTTATGGTCCAATTACTGATAATGCCGGTGGTATTGCTGAGATGGCTGAGCTTCCTGAAGAGATTCGTAATATTACTGATCCTCTAGATGCGGTTGGTAATACAACTAAAGCAGTAACTAAGGGTTATGCGATTGGTTCTGCTGGTCTAGCGGCATTGGTATTATTTGCTGACTTCACGCATTCATTAGGCGGTGACACCAAGACTTTATTCGACTTATCTGACCACAGAGTTATTATTGGCTTGTTCTTAGGCGGCTTGGTACCTTACTTATTTGGTGCGATGGCGATGGAAGCGGTTGGTCGTGCTGCTGGTGATATCGTAAACGAAGTGCGTCGTCAGTTTAAAGAAATGCCAGGTATTATGGATTACACACAAAAGCCTGATTACTCTAAAGCAGTTGACATGCTAACTAAGTCTGCAATTAGAGAAATGATTGTACCTTCTTTGTTGCCAATCTTATTCCCAGTTATAGTGGGTCTATGGTTAGGTGCTGAAGCACTAGGTGGCTTATTAATCGGCTCTATTACGACGGGTATCTTTGTTGCTATTTCCATGACTACTGGTGGTGGTGCATGGGATAACGCCAAGAAGTATATCGAAGATGGTAATTTTGGCGGTAAAGGTTCAGATGCTCATAAGGCTGCTGTAACTGGAGATACCGTAGGTGATCCGTACAAAGATACGGCTGGTCCTGCGATCAACCCACTGATCAAAATTATGAACATCGTTGCTATTTTGATTATTCCTCTTTTGTAATAATCTTTTGATCAATAAAAAAGGAGTGCACTTGCACTCCTTTTTTTTATCGTGTAATTTAGTTAAAATACCTTGATATAATCTTTGTAGTTTTTTTGAGGAGAGTAAATTATGGTATTACCTATTTTGGGTGAGATAGGCGAAATTGAAGCTTTATTTTTAGCTATTTTTTTAGTTTCTATTTTCTTCGGCGCCGTTGCGCGTAAAACTGATTTTTGCCCCTTAGGCGGCATTGCTGATGTCGTACATAGTGGTAACACGGGCCGACTGTCCATGTACTTCTTTGCTATCGCCATTGCTATCTTGGGTGTGACTGTATCCGAAGCGTTAGAGGTTTTTAGTGCTGATGGAACCCGACCACCTTATCGAATGAGTCAATTTCGATGGCCAGCTTATTTGGTAGGTGGCGCCTTCTTTGGCATTGGTATGACGCTATGCCGAGGTTGTGGCATGAAGAATATTCTCAACTTAGGTGGTGGTAATCTCAAGGCTATTGTCGCTATCTTGGGTATGGGTGGTGCAGCGGTATTGATGTTGTATGTTGAAGGCTTCTTTAATGATTACTTTTTGTCATGGGTATTGCCAGCCTCTCCTAATCTTGATGATTATGGTTTAGCACATCAAGATCTAGGCACCATTATTGGTAGTTTCCTAGGTATTGAAGTTTCAACCATGCGTATTATTATTGGCTTGTTGTTGTCATTAGCTATTATGAGTTTAGTTTTTAGAAGTAAAGACTTCATGGCACGAAGAGACAATTGGGTAGGTGGTTTTATCATCGGCGCTTTAATTGTAAGTGCGTATATACTTTCCGGTGGCCCGCTAGGTGAGCTAGCTAATGAAGCTTCTGATTTTAGTGATATGCCGCAGAATGGCATGGGTACGCAGTCTTATACTTTTATACGCCCAATGGGTGACTTGCTTTATATAGCATCTAATCCTGAGTGGTATGTGCTTACTTTTGGACTGGTGGCATTCCTAGGTGTAGGCGCAGGATCAGTGTTGATTTCTATTGCGATCGGTCGATTTAAAATCGTCTGGTTTGATTCTATTGGTGAAGCATTACGCTACGCCGTTGGCGGTGTAATGGTTGGTATTGGTGGAATTTTAGGCATGGGCTGTACTTTAGGCCAAGGCATTGCCGGTACCTCAACTTTATCACTTGGATCATTCGTAGATTTAATTGCCTTAATGCTCGGTGCATACATTGGTATCCGTATGCAAAAGCAATTCATGAGGGATCATGAGGTTCCTATAGCCGATTGATTTGTCTTAAAAATGTTTATTCATAAAAAAAGGAGCGCACTAGCGTTCCTTTTTTATGTTTTAGTGAGGATACAAATACTACTTTTTGGTATCTACTTTTAAGCCTTTCGTGGTCTTAGCAAGAGAAAATTCTGCTTGGCACTTCATAATAGCATCAACACACTCATCAAGATCATTGTATACATCAACACCCGCATCAAATCGCTTATCACGCAAAAAATAAAACAAGCTCTTGTAGTTAAATGCACCCATCTTAATGATAACAAAGGTGTAATGCTTGTGTTCCCAAACAGCAGCTGGTTGCTCTTTACCATCTACTTCAATATCACCTAGATGCACGCCGTGATCTTTTTCTCTCCAACGATTATCTACGTGTTTTTGAATAATCTCAATTTCTGATTGTATAAAGTCCATAACTATTATTAATGTATTGATTGTGTATTCTTGATATTAGGGCCTGTAACAATAGGACCGCCTTCTGCTGCTTCCTCATCCGTAGGCTCTCGCACAGTGATAACTTCAAGTATAAAGGTTACATCCCTTCCGCAAAGAGGATTGTTTCCATCAACCGTCACTGTATTTTCATCAACTCGAGTGACAATAAAATCTTTTGGCTCACCTTTATCATTTTCCATAGTAATAGTTGTGCCAACTTTTCGATAATCTTCAGGCACATTATCTATATGATCAGTAAATACTAAAGATTCATCCCGAGGGCCGTATATTTGATCAACATCGAGTGGTAATTCAATTACATCACCCTGAGATTGACCAACCAATCCAGCCGTTACTTCAGGTGATAAAATCTCACTTATACCCTGTATATAGCCAAGTGGGAACTCAACCTCAGACAACACATCATTAGTCTTCTTGTCAATTACTTTATAGATAAGTTCAACAAACTTACCATCTTCTATTATCAAATTTTTCACTTGTATCCTCTTAGTGTAATTATTTAAAAAATAGTTGCACCGAAAATTTTTATTTCACCGTCTTCATAACCAAGTACCAAACGACCTAACCACTCACCTGGTTTTTTCTTGTGTTTTTGTTTAAACAAAGCAGTCACGTGTTCACCACGGCGAATCGTTCCAAGAAACTCAACATCTTCTGCCAGATTTTTTGTTAATTCGCTTCTAGCAAATTGCTTACCCATTTCAATTTCATTTGCACCGCGAAGCATTTCTTCAGAAAATTTTCTAGTGAATGCACCGTAATTTGAGTTGTTAGAATACTTAACAAGATCGTCCCACATTGGACGGGCGATTGCTAATATCTCTTTATCGGATTTTTCAAGAATGTCCATATAATATTTTCCATTAAATTTTAACTTTGATAGAAGTTAAAAAACCAACATAAAATATGTTGGTTTTTTAAGTTTTTTAACAAGAGCTTATTAATAAGCTCTTGTTAAGCAAGATTTTTACTTCTCGTCTGCTACGTCAACTAAGTGATACAATGGCTGTTTCTCCAATTTGTATTCACCTGTGTTACGATCACGCTGAGATGTTGTCAAAACATGCCAGTTTTCATCATCTAGCTTCATGCAATCACCACGGTAGTAGTAACCAGGCCAACGAGTTTCCTCACGGAATAATGTATGCTGAACAACACACTCAGAAGTACGGTGACGGTGCTTAAGCTCCCATGCACGTAGTAACTGGTGAATATCTTCTGCACCAACTTTCTCTAAATCTTCTTCTAGAATCTTCAGCTTATGTAGACCCATATTTAGAAGTTTGTCGTTAGTCATGTACTGCACTGTTACACCACCTGCGTACTCATCCATCAACTTCTGAAGGCGTTGTAGACCAGGGAATGGTAGGATGTAGCTTGGAGACACAGTACCACCAACGATTTCGTTACGGCCAACTGTATAAGTCTCTAAAGGTCTATAGATTTCTTCTTTACGATCAGCAATTTGCTTATCAGAAACATTAATACCTTCCGCTTTACCATCATCAATATATTTACAAGCAGCTTTCGCAGATAAACGACCTTCAGTAAATGAACCTG
>DTVJ01000163.1 GCA_012963565.1 Piscirickettsiaceae bacterium | reverse complement strand
AACCACATGATTCACTTGGCTTATGAAACTGTTGATGAGTTTATTATTAAGCAAAATAAATATGCAACCTTACATCACAAAAAGAAAAATAGACTTAAAGCATTAATTAGTCCGCCTTGGACTTTTTTCAAGTTGTACTTTATTAAGCTCGGTTTTTTAGATGGATGGCATGGTTTTGTGATTGCAAAATTATATGCTCAATATAGCTTTTGGAAGTATATTAAGTGAAAATTTTAGTTCTGAAATTTAAAACAATTGGTGATGTGTTGCTTGTTACTCCACTAATTAGAAATTTAAAATCTAATTACCCAGAATCTATAATTGATGTAGCAGTTAACCAAGGCACGGAGGATATGCTAACTCTTAATCCAAATATTGATCATATTTGGATCTATGATCGTATAAAAATTAAAAATAAACCAATTATCAAAAAAATTAAGTCAGAGTTTGATTTTCTAAAAAATATTCGTAAACAGAAGTATGATATGGTTATCGATTTAGATCGTGGTGACCGTGGTGCAGGAATATCTTTAATTAGTGGCGCAAGGATCAAAATTGGCAGTAAATATATTAAAAGTAGAATTGTAAAGAATACATACACACACTTTCTTCCGGAATATGAAGATAAGCATGTTGTTGATATTAATCTAGACGCTATTCGAGTTCTAGATGGAAAAATAAATGATAAAAAAGTTGAGCTATTTTGGTCAAAAGATGACCAAAAGTTAGTTGATAAGATTTTAACAAATGAGTCGTTTATTCACATCCACCCATTTTCTAGAGTGCCATACAAAGATATTGATAGCAATAGCATATCGAAAATCATTGATTATTGTGAACTAGATTTGGGAATTAATGTTGTGTTAACCTCAGCTCCAATTCAAAGAGAAATAAATAAAATAAGTAAAATATTAGAACTGTGTAAATCAAAACCCACTTCTTTATCTGGTGAACTGACACTAAAACAGGTTGCAGCTCTAAATAAAAAAGCAAAACTATTTATTGGTGTTGATACGGCAATTATGCACATTAGTGCAGCCAATAGCACTCCGATTCTTGCCTTTTTTGGCCCTACTGCTGCTAATAGGTGGGGACCATGGGACAATAAACTTCAGAAGAGCTTATATCGTAGGAGTGGAGGTATCCAAAAATCTGGGATGAATATAGTGTATTCTGAGGATTTAAGCTGTATACCATGCAACCAACGTGGCTGTAATAATGATAATCTTAAAAGTGATTGTCTTAGCGCGTTGGATTTTAATTCTATTAAGACTAATATTGGAATAATTATAGATGAGCAAGACAATTAGATTACTACATACAGAATGGTCTGATGGCTGGGGTGGCCAAGAAATCAGAATTTTAGCTGAAAGCTTGGAATTTATAAAAAGAGGCTGCGAGGTTACGATTGCAGCTCAACCAGACAGTCAATTGATTCAAAAAGCAAGAGAGGCGAATATTTCCGTACTACCCTTGACAATGAATAAGGGTTTTAATATTAGTGCAATTTCGAAACTGGTCAAGTTTATAAAAAGAAATAAAATCAATATAATTCA
>DTVJ01000162.1 GCA_012963565.1 Piscirickettsiaceae bacterium | reverse complement strand
ATATCAGTAGAACAATCACAAACGCCAATCGATAATGATTAACAGCTGACACACCTAAACTTTGCAGTACATTAGCCAGTCCATGATGTAGATGCGCACTTAACGTGACCAATCCTAATAAATAGACAAACAACATGAGTGGCTGAGAAAAGATGGTTAGCATATATTGGTACATATCATCCGTAGCAAAAAATTTCATTTGTACAAAATGAAAAACAATAAACAATAACAAAGTACTCACCCCACCCCAGGCAACGATCCTAGGGATAGCTAGCGGATAAGGCTTTTTGTAAGATTGGCCTTTGCTGACATTATTACGCAATTGACGTGAAATAGCACTACCCACATGAAACACAAGTAATGCTATTAATGTCAATACTAAAAGATGATAAACGGCCAAATGATTAATCCAGTCATAAAACTGATTGAACACCTCATTGCCTGAATGAAATACCAACAAACTCAACATATGAAAAATTACATAGACAAACCAAGCAAGGCCAGCAACAGCCATGATTTTTTTACGAGATACGTTATTAGTAAAGTTCATCAAACTCAGCTCTAGGCTTGAGATTTTCTTTTTCAATTGTTCTTAAACAACTGTTGTAACGCAAAATTGGATCAGCGCAATGCTTAGGCGCCATTTTCTCAGCCATTTCGTATTTGGCAATCGCCTCCATCAAACCTTCATAAGCAAAAGATTCTGACATTGGATTTTTAAGTAAGGATCTAGCCTTGCGCTCAAGAAAAATACCTGTGTAATAAATTTTGTGAAATTCAGATGTTAACCTGGCAATGGCTTCTGTGACTTTCTTAGGTTGTAATTTTCCATGTTGATGCGAGTATTGATCGGTCAGTGCTAGGATATATATCACCAAAGCATCTTGATTGTCAGCGTCCACTGCAAATACATCAATACAAATACTAATGGCCAAATCTGGCTCACGCAAAGAACGATATTGGCGTGCTTTATCAAGCACGGTAGAAATTGCATCTTTATGAATTAAATGGTACTTCATCTTTCCTCAATAGCCTATTAAAAATTCATTATTTTGAATATATTCTACCTCATGTTGAATGGCAATAAATTAACTCTAGATACTATTAACTTAATAAGATTAATGCATTTACTTATGACCCGCTTCGGTAATTAATTATTTATAGCAAATAAAATAACTTCATTTGAATAATTTATTAAATTTTAAGCCTGGATTAATCCAAATTCAAAATAATTCTGAATTTATGACTTTTTTGCCAAATTTGATCAATAAATCTTCTACAAAGATCCTTAAAGCCTCTTTAAAACCCTTGTACATAAGTAAAAATGGTTGTTTTTTATTGTTTAAAACTCATTTGCATTATTTTCAATATTTGTGGAACAAAGTGGAACTTAATGGTATAAAATGTTTATTTATAACTACTTGAGGAGAGTTATAAAAAATGAAAATCAATCAACTTTAAGGGAGAGAAAAATGGACGTTTTATTTCAAACAGTTATTTACACATCAGCAGTGGTAATCGCATCATTGGGATTTGCATTAATAGCATAACAATCTA
>DTVJ01000161.1 GCA_012963565.1 Piscirickettsiaceae bacterium | reverse complement strand
GATAAGCGAGTTTTTCCAACATTATTTGCAAAGATGTCAGCTGCTGAGCTAGAGTCTCTTGAGATTGTTCTAGAAAAGATAAATTTATCTTCTAAAAGTAATGTTTTTGCTGGCTCGCTTTCTCATGGTCAAAAGCAATGGCTAGAAATAGGTATGTTGTTAATGCAAAATGCGCAATTGTTACTGATTGACGAGCCTGCTGCAGGAATGACGCATCAAGAAATGGATAAAACTAGTGATTTATTACAAGTTCTGAAAAAAGAACATACCGTTGTAGTGGTTGAGCATGATATGGATTTTGTTCGATCATTAGAAAGCCCAGTTACTGTTCTACACCAGGGCAGTGTGTTGGCAGAAGGGAGTATGGACCAAATTCAAAACGACCCAAAAGTTGTTGAAGTATATCTAGGCGAGTAAGAATGATTGAAATAACAAAACTAAATCAATTTTATGGGGAAAGCCACACCTTGTGGGATCTAGACTTAAATGTGCTTGAAGGTGATTGTATTGCCATTATGGGTAGAAATGGTGTTGGAAAGACCACGTTGGTTGAAAGCATTATGGGGTTATTGCCAATTCAAAGTGGGAAGATAAATTTTCAAGGTGAAGATATTTCGAAACTTCATTCAGAAAGAAGAGCGTCAATTGGTATTGGTTATGTGCCACAAGGAAGAAGAATTTTTCCTTTATTAACTGTTGAAGAAAATTTAAAAATAGGATTGTCAGCTAGGAAAGATAAAATCAAAAAAATACCAGACTTTATTTTTGAATTATTTCCAGTTCTAAAAGAAATGTTGGGTAGACAAGGTGGTGATTTATCTGGTGGTCAACAGCAACAGTTGGCAATAGGAAGAGCATTAGTAATTGATCCACAATTACTTATTCTTGACGAGCCTACTGAAGGTATTCAACCAAATGTAATACTTGAAATATGTGATATCATTAAAAAGTTAAATACAGAGCGAGGTATGACTGTTATTTTGGTGGAACAAAAACTACCAATTGCTAGGAGAGTTGCAGATAAGTTTGTTATTCTTGACAGGGGTTCAAATGTCCATTCAGGTTTGATCAGCAAACTTAGCGATGATTTAATTAAAAAATATTTAACCGTTTAAAAAAATAGGAAAGATTAATATGAATAATAAGATACAGATTTTAATAGCAACGCTAACATTATTAATAGCATCACCAATTTTGGCCCATGTTTCACCAGAGCATGTTTTAAGCTATAGTGGTGAAACTTCAGCAATATGGAAAATCATGAGTATCGTTGTATTCATGTTAGGATTAGTTGCCATTATTGCTTACATGTCGAAAGATTTATCGGTTAATACAAAGTAGTCTTATTCTTACGTGCAAAATACTGCAGAACAATTACTAAATCAGGGTTGGATTGCTGAATTAGAATTACATTTTTCAAGAAGTAGCTCCAAGACCTTTCTTTCTAAAAGAAGACAGATTGGTCCTTTGACTGTGCAACGACCGTTTTATCCAGAGGATGGAGTTTGTCATTTATACCTATTACATCCTCCAGGCGGCATTGTTGGTGGCGATGAATTATCGATTGAAGTGAATGCTGAAACAGACTCTAATGTGCTCATTACCACGCCTGGCGCGACAAAAATTTACCGAACAATTAAAGATAGATTTTCTATTATTAAACAAGATATTGTTGTAGAGGACGGCGCCACTTTAGAATGGTTACCAATGGAGACCATTATATTTCCAGGTGCAAACTCAAAATTTTCAACAAAATTTTCATTACATGGAAACGCCAGAATTGCAGCTTGGGAGGTTCAGTGTTTAGGTAGGCCAGTAATCGACGAAAAATTTGATTCAGGTAAATTAAAATTTAGTTTCGAATTATGGAAGGATGGGAATCCTATTATTATTGACAGATTAAAAATTGACCAGTCGGATCTCAACAATATCGCCGGTCTTAGAGGTTTTCCAGTTTTTGGGACTTTTGTAATTAGTGCAATGAATAATGATGTTTTAGAGATCGTACGCAATATGATTCCTACAACTGAATCTTGTATTGGTGGGGCTACTCAAATAGACGATATTATTATTATCAGGTGTTTGGGGCTTAAAACGAATTTGATACAGGAATTATTTAGAAATATTTGGACAGAAGTAAGACATTTGGTTATTGAAAGAGAGAGCATAATGCCAAGAATTTGGTTAACATAAATAGGGTTTTATAATGGATTTAACACCGCGTGAAAAAGATAAACTAATGATTTTTACCGCTTCTTTGTTGGCAAAAAAACGTAAAGATAGAGGGGTCAAGTTGAATTATCCGGAGGCTATTGCTTATATTTCAGCCGAAATATTGGAGGGAGCTAGGGATGGTAAAAGTGTTGCTGAAATGATGGAATACGGTCGTCAACTTTTAACAGAAAAAGATGTTATGGATGGTATTTCTTCGATGATTCCAGATATACAAGTTGAGGCAACTTTCCCAGATGGAACCAAGCTAGTTACCGTTCACAATCCAATCCAGCCAGTTAAATCATCACTAGACGATACAAGTTCAGATGATGTGCTTATTCCGGGCGAGGTGTTAATCAATTTCTCAAAAGAGATTGAGATAAATATTGACAGAGAAAGAGTTAAAGTTGTGGTGTCCAATCATGGTGATAGACCTATTCAAGTTGGCTCTCATTATCATTTTTTTGAAACTAATACAGCACTATCTTTTGAAAGAGACAAGACTAAGGGGTTTAGGTTAAATATTCCTTCAGGAACCGCCGTAAGGTTTGAGCCTGGCCAAGAAAGAGAAGTTGAGCTGGTCAAATATGGTGGCAAAAATGTGATTTATGGCTTTAATGGAAAAATTATGGGGGAGGTATGAGATCTATTTCTAGAAAGGCTTATGCAGAGATGTATGGACCAACAGTTGGCGATAAGGTTAGGTTAGGCGACACAGAATTATTTATTGAAGTTGAAAAAGATTTTACTACCTATGGCGAAGAAGTTAAATTTGGCGGGGGAAAAGTTATACGTGATGGCATGGGTCAAGGTCAACTTTGCAGTAAAGATGTGGCTGATGTAGTTATTACAAATGCCTTAATACTCGATCACTGGGGGATTGTTAAAGCTGATATCGGAATTAAAGATGGGCGTATTTCTGGCATTGGAAAGGCGGGAAATCCAGACGTACAGTCAAATGTTGACATTGCTATTGGAGCAGGCACTGATGTTATAGCATCAGAAGGCCAAATTGTTACTGCTGGTGGAATAGATGCACACATTCATTTTATTTGCCCACAACAAATTGATGATGCATTAATGTCAGGTATTACCACTATGTTAGGGGGCGGTACCGGACCTTCAGCAGGAACCAGTGCAACTACATGCACACCAGGACCTTGGAATATTCATAGGATGTTAGAAGCTGCTGAAGATTTTCCAATGAATTTAGGGTTTATGGGTAAGGGCAATGCGTCGTTACCTGAACCTTTAAGAGAACAAGTCTTGGCAGGTGCTATGGGTTTAAAGCTGCATGAAGATTGGGGAACAACCCCAGCAGCTATTGATAATTGTCTTTCAGTTGCTGAGGATTATGATATTCAAGTGGCAATACATACAGATACTTTGAATGAATCTGGTTTTGTGGAAGATACCATAGCTGCGTTGAAGGGCAGAGCTATACACACTTATCATACTGAAGGTGCTGGTGGCGGCCATGCACCAGATATTATCAGAATCTGTGGTTATAGTAATGTGCTTCCATCTTCAACGAATCCAACGCGTCCATACACTGTAAATACCGTAGATGAGCATTTAGACATGTTAATGGTATGTCATCACTTAGATCCTTCGATAGCAGAAGATGTGTCATTTGCAGAATCGCGTATTCGTAGAGAAACAATTGCAGCAGAAGATATTTTGCACGATCTAGGCGCATTTTCTATGATTTCGTCTGACTCTCAAGCCATGGGTCGAGTTGGCGAGGTCATTACAAGAACTTGGCAAACCGCTAATAAAATGAAAATTCAAAGAGGTGTGTTAGAAGGGGATAGTTCAGACAATGATAATAATAGAGCGAAAAGATACATCGCTAAATACACAATTAATCCTGCTATTACTCACGGAATGTCGCATGAAGTTGGATCAGTTGAGGTTGGTAAATTAGCAGATTTAGTTTTATGGAAGCCAAAATTTTTTGGGGCAAAACCGAGTTTGATTATCAAGGGCGGTATGATTGTAGCAGCACCTATGGGTGACCCAAACGCTTCAATTCCAACACCACAACCTGTGCATTATAGAAAGATGTTTGGTGCCTTTGGGGCGGCTAGATTTAATACTAGAATGACGTTCTTATCTCAAGCAAGTGTTCATGAGGGTATCGTTGAAAAGCTCGGACTTAAGTCTCTAATTGGCGTTGTAAAATCTTGTAGATCAGTGACAAAATCATCTATGATTCATAATAATTATCAGCCAGATATTGAGGTTGATTCACAAACCTATGAGGTGAAAGCTGACGGTGTTTTACTAACTTGTGAGCCTGCTAGTGAAGTTGCTCTAGCACAAAGGTATTTCTTATTTTAAGCATGAGAGAATTTATTGAAAAAATTGAATTTTCTCAAAATGTCGATGATTCAGTCACATTGGATTTACAACAAAGAGTGAAGAGTAGGCTGAAAGCCCGTTCAGATAGTGGTGAGAATATCGGAATTTTTATGGAGCGTGGGAATGTACTTGAGCACGGTGATTTAATCAGAGATAAAGATGGATATGTTCTTGAAGTAATTGCTGCACCGGAAACCCTTTCCTCAATTTATGTTGACGATCCGTTGTTATTAGCCCGCGCATGTTATCACCTTGGAAATCGTCATGTGGAACTGCAGATCAAGAAAACTAGTATTCACTACAGGCATGACCATGTTCTTGATGATATGATTCAAAGTTTTGGGTTAGATGTCACTATCGAATCATTACCTTTTCAACCAGAAAAGGGTGCTTACAATTCTCATACTACCAGTCATTCACATAGTCATGAGCATTAGTCAACTGAGTCTTTTAAGGTTGATGAATTTAATGAGTCCAACATTACCGATTGGTGGATTTACTTATTCTCAAGGGATTGAACAAGCCATTGAAAGTAACTGGATATCAGATGTTGATACTGCGCAACAGTGGCTTGATAGTCAACTATTTTCTGGTTTAATTTACACCGATCTTCCAATTTTAATCAGACTGTATCAATCAGTGGCGTTAGGGGATAAGGATCAGGCAAAGGAATGGAGTGATATTTTATTAGCCTGCCGAGAAACCAGTGAATTAAGACAAGAGGAAATTAATCGTGGAAGGGCATTAACCAGAGTCATTGAAGGTATTGAAAAATCAGCAGTTAGCGGATGGGAAAAAATCACCAATACTAATCATTTATCTGGGTATGCATTGATTAGCAATGTATGGCAAATACCGATTGATGAACTACTTTTGGGGTATTCATGGTCATGGCTTGAAAATCAGGTCTCAGCGATAGTAAAAATTATTCCTCTCGGCCAAACTCAAGGGCAACAGTTACTTCATCAATTAGTCAAACAAGTACCTGAAGCTATTAATAAATCTAAAGAGGTTTCTTGGGATGATATTGGGAGATCTCAACCTGCATTTGCCATTGCTAGTAGTTTGCATGAGACTCAATACACACGAATTTTTAGATCATAAAAAAAGGAAAAATATGAAAAATAAACAACCCTTAAGAGTAGGTGTTGGTGGTCCAGTAGGTTCTGGAAAGACAGCGTTATTAGATGTTCTTTGTAAATCTATGCGTGATAATTATGAAATTGCTGTAGTTACTAATGATATTTACACTCAAGAAGATGCTAAATTTCTCACGGCAAGCAATGCGTTAGAGGCGCAGCGTATTATTGGTGTAGAAACCGGTGGTTGTCCTCATACAGCTATTCGAGAAGACGCTTCAATGAATTTGTCAGCAATAGAAGACTTGACTAATAGATTCGAAAATTTAGATTTAATTTTTGTCGAAAGTGGTGGTGATAATCTTTCTGCAACGTTTAGCCCAGAGTTGGCTGATCTTACTATTTATGTAATTGATGTGGCAGAGGGTGAAAAGATTCCAAGAAAAGGCGGTCCAGGAATTACTCGTTCAGATTTGTTAATTATTAATAAAATTGATCTTGCTCCTTATGTCGGTGCTTCATTAGAGGTTATGGAGAGTGATACAAAAAGAATGAGAGGCGACAAGCCATTTGTCTTTACAAATTTAAAGAAATCTATTGGCGTTGAAGAGATAATAGACTTTATTGTTTCAGAAGGAATGCTCTAAGAAAGAGAATATATTTCACAGATTATCGGGATTTATGTTGCCGTATCTGAAAAGCAACAGTTAGTGCAATTCAAACACTTTTTATTGTGCAGCATGTACAATCTTTGCCATGAAG
>DTVJ01000160.1 GCA_012963565.1 Piscirickettsiaceae bacterium | reverse complement strand
ATTAGCACCATTGCTGCTAATTCACCGCCACTAATAACATAATCACCAATTGAAACCTCTATATCAACATCTCTTTCAATTACACGCTCATCTACTCCTTCATAGCGCCCACATAAAAGTGTAACTGATTCAAGATTAGATAGCTCTTGAGCTAGCTTGTGTGTGAGTTTTCTACCTTGTGGTGATAAGTATATAACTTTGCTATCTGGTATTTCTTGCTTAATTTTAGCAATACAATCGCGAATCGGTTTGACTTGCATCACCATACCAGCACCGCCACCATAAGGCTTATCATCAATATTTCGATGTTTATTATCGCTAAAGTCCCGAAGTTGCCAGGTATTGATCGATAGTAGGGATTTTTTGATTGCACGCGCAATCACGCCTTCATCCTTAATTGCTGAAAACATTTCAGGAAACAAGGTGATGACGTCAAAACGCATTAAGTTAAAATATTTTTAAGAACTTGATAATAAATGTCTGTTAAATCGTCCAAGTCTTGCACACTAACACATTCATCAACTTGATGAATAGTGGCATTAAGAGGGCCTAATTCAACAACTTGAGCGTCTAAAATTGGTGCAATAAATCGACCATCTGAAGTGCCACCTGAGGTTGATAATTCAGCAGTAATTCCTTTAACAGTTTTGATAGCATGAACACAACTACTAACCAAATCACCTTTAGGCGTCAGAAAGGGATAGCCAGAATGCTCCCAATCAATTCTATAATCTAACTTGTATTTATCTAGTATGACTAATACTCTATCCTGTAATTGCTCGTGCGTGGTTTCAGTTGAATATCTAAAGTTAAAGACAATCTCAGTTTCACCTGGAATCACATTAGTTACACCTGTACCTGAATGAACATTAGAGATTTGAAAACTAGTAGCTGGAAAATACTCGTTACCTTCATCCCATAATTCATTACATAAATCATTAAGTGCTGGCAAAACAAGATGAATAGGATTGTTAGCCAAATGTGGATAAGCGATATGACCTTGCTTGCCAATAATAGTTAATCGACCATTCAAAGAACCACGACGACCATTTTTGATTACATCACCTAATTGATCGGACGAAGATGGTTCACCCACCAAACAATAATCTACCATTTGACCCGAATCTTTCAAATGCTGGGCAACCTTAACTGTGCCGTCAATAGCTGGACCTTCTTCATCAGAAGTAATTAAAAATCCAATCGTACCTTTATGATCTGGAAAATCTTGAACGAATCGTTCCGTAGCAACAATCATAGCCGCTAGAGAACCTTTCATGTCTGCTGCGCCTCGACCATACAGTAAACCATCTTTTACTTCAGGATTAAATGGATCTGTCTTCCATTTAGATTCATCGCCTACTGGCACGACATCGGTATGGCCTGCAAAAACAAATACTGGCTCACTGTTACCACGCACCGCCCAAAAATTATCAACTTCGCCAAATTTTAAATCGCTAATAGCAAATCCAATCTTTTTAAGATGATCAGTCATCATTAATTGACAACCTTTGTCTTCAGGCGTGACAGAAGCCTTACTAATTAAATCTTTTGTTAATTGTAAAGTATCACTCATACACTTATTCTACTTGCAAATTAACCGTTGGATTATCTCTGACATTAATCACTTTACTCAGCACTTGTATGTCGCTTGCTTGCTTCATAGCAGAGCCCGATTGACTCAGTCGAACCACTGCAATCACTTCTTCAGATTGTGATAACTTTCTAGTTGGCATGACTGAATCGTCATCTGTTAATTCCACCACACCAGTAAAGTCTTTTAATTGAATCTTTTGAATAGCGATCGGCATTGGTCTACCTTGGGCAGCTTTAATATAAATCATCACATAGTCATCTTTAGATCTAGAAGCTAAAATTTGATCAGAGAAAGTCACTCTTACCGCAACTGAATGCGCTATTTGAGGGTCACCCTCGCCCATAAAGCCAGATAACTCCGCCAACACTTCTATTAATACAGATCTGTCTGGGCTGTCTAACGGCAATGAAGATAATGATCGCTGCCAAAGTGCTTTTGCTAAATCAAAATTTTGTATACTGACTGCAAACATTCCCGCTACATATAAAGCATCAGGTGCGTCAGGCTCAAGCTCTAAAGCCTGTTTAATCAATTCCATTGGACGCCCTGAAAAACTATCGTCATTTTTTGTTGCGATAGCAGAGGCATATTCAACTAATAATCTAGGATTTCTTTGATTTAATTGATAAGACTTCTCGTAAGCTTTTAACGACTCGTCTAAATTATTTAACTCAAAATAAGTAAGGCCTAACATCTTCCATGCATCTGCATCATTAGGCTTGTCTAATAAGTGATCTTGAATCTTAACCACACTTTCTTCTAAACTTAACGACATTATTTGCGTATCTAACGCTGGCACTTGTGTTGAGATTTCAGGAGACAGGGCTTTATAAATACCTAAAGACAAGATTGATATAAATACCACACTTAATCCAGCCAGCCAGATAGATGATCCACTCTTAACAGTACCTACATCACTAGAACTTTGAGTAAGCTCTACAGCCAATGTTTGTGTGATTTCATCTTGGGCTTGGTCAAACACACTCTCATCAATTAAATCTAGTTGTAAATCTTGTTGTAATTCTGTTTGTTTTTGCTTGCCTAATGCAATGTTAGAGTTTTCAAGATTAAATAAATTATTTTTCAGTGGACGCAACAAAAACCAAATCAACCAAACGGCTGAGACAGCTATCATTAATGCAAACCATATATACATACTCATGATTTCACTCGTATACGATAACGTCGATCAAATGCTGCCAACAAGGCACCCAAAGCAATCAAAATTCCACCGAGCCAAATCAGACGAATAAGAGGCTTGTAATACACTCGTAAACTCCAAGAACTACCCCCTAGTGATTCACCTAATGCTACATACAGATCTCTATATAAACTCGGATCAATGGCTGCTTCGGTCATTGGCATGCCAGTAACGTATTGACGCTTTTCAGGTTTAAGCGTCGAAATCTTTTTGTTGTCATAATAAACTTCAATGTTGCCTTTATAGCCCTTATAGTTATCTGATGAAAAGTTTTCCACACCCTTGAAAACAAACTGATAACCCTCAATATCAATTGATTGATCAAGCTCCATCTTGATGTCTTTTTCTATACCAAACTGAGTGGTAACTGTTGCACCTAACAAAAATACGGCAATACCAACGTGCGCTAAAATCATACCAATGAATGCAGTATTTACATTACCTTTTTGACGGAGTCGTTGAATCAACAACACCAATGAATGTAGCACTATCCAAATAAACAAAAATACTGCCAACAAAACAAAAATATTGTCAGTTAAAGTAAGTGCGATAGCAAATAACAACACCACGCCAATCCAGACCTTTTTCAACAAATGGCTAGCTCTTTGAGTAGTGTCTTTTTTCCAGCGTAAAAAGGGCACTAACACCATCACCAGTACTGCTGGAATCATTATAGGTATAAATACTGCATCAAAATAAGGGGCACCGACCGAGATTTTTCCTAAGCCTAGTGAGTCTAGCAATAATGGATAAAGCGTACCTAAAAACACGCTGAGCATTGCAGCGACGAATAAGATGTTGTTAATTAACAACCCACTCTCTCTTGATAACGGCGCAAAAGTATTGCTACTACGCATCAATGTTGCTCTCCATGCGTATAGCATTAATGAGCTGCCAACCACAATCACTAAAAAGACTAAAATAAATAAGCCTCTAGCTGGATCAGAAGCAAAAGAGTGAACCGACGTTAAGATACCAGATCTTACTAAAAAGGTGCCTAGTAAACTGAGCGAAAATCCTGAGATAGCCAACAATACAGTCCAGTGTTTAAAGGCACCGCGTTTCTCACTCACACTCAAAGAGTGCACCAAGGCAGTCGCCACTAGCCACGGCATGAATGAGGCGTTTTCTACCGGGTCCCAAAACCACCAACCACCCCAGCCAAGCTCGTAATAAGCCCACCAGCTACCTAACGTAATGCCAATGGTTAAAAAAGCCCAGGCCACTAGTGTCCAAGGGCGTGACCATCTCAACCAAGTAGAGTCCAACTGTCCACGAACAAGTGATGATAAGACAAACGCAAATGGTACGGCCAAACCGACATAGCCCATATATAACATTGGTGGATGAATGATTAAGCCAAAATCTTGCAATAACGGGTTAAGCTCTCGGCCTTGTATAGGAATCACATCTAAACGCTCAAATGGATTAGAAGTAAATAATAAAAATAGTAAAAATCCCACACTAATCAAACCCAAGATAATCAGAATATGATTAAGTACTTCGGCAGGCAAGCGCTTAGAAAAGATGGATACCGCCACACTCCAAGAGGCTAGAATCAATGTCCACAACAACAATGAACCTTCATGTGCACCCCAAACGGCTGACATCTTAAAAATAGCAGGTAGTTCAGTATTGGAATTACTGGCAACATATTTAACAGAAAAGTCATCAACAATAAAAGCGTTCATCAATATAACAAACGACACTAAAATCCAAAAAAATTGCATCCATAATAAAGGTCTAGACACTTGAGAGAGAGCAATATTAGCTCTAATCAATCCCAATGTTGGCAAAATCACTTGCAAGAGTGCAAATACTAAAGCTAGGATTAATGCAAAATGTCCAATTTCAATTAGCATGGTAACTTATTCATCAAAGAAATCTATCATTTTATCTAAGCCACCAAAACTAATGACGATATTTGCTTGCTTAAGTACTGAGGGTTTTGCGTGATAGGCAACTGACAATCCACCTACCGACATCATCAGTAAATCATTGGCGCCATCGCCTACCACAATCACTTGATCAAGAGATATTTTATGTTTCTCACACAACTCGGCCACAAATTCGGCTTTGGCTGTGGCATTAATAATTGAACCCTGCGTAATGCCTGTTAGTTGACCATTCTCAATGTCTAATTCATTAGCACGGGCGTGATCAAGCTCGATATCTTTGGCTAAGCGATCGGTAAAGTAAGTAAATCCACCAGAAACTACAGCGCTTTTAATGTCTCTAGTTTTAAAAAATTGAATCAATTCTTTGCCACCAGGATTAACTTGTAAACGCTCAGTGTAAACTTGATTTAACACTTCTACATCTAGCCCTTTTAGCAGTGCAACACGTTCAATCAGAGAAGCGTCAAAATCCAATTCACCTTGCATGGCGCGTTCAGTGATACTAGCTACTTGAGGTTTAAATCCTGCAAAATCAGCAATTTCATCAATACATTCAATATTAATTAACGTTGAGTCCATATCGCTGACAAATAAAGCAACCTTCTGAAAATCAAACGAATCAGGCAGATAATTAAAATCAACTTGATATTCTTGCCTTAAATTATCAAGATTAACCTCTTGATTAGTATGAAGGCGAATGTGAGAACTATATTGTTCGACATTGCAGTCATATAAGGCTGCAATTTGTGTGGCGATCTCTTGATTACTACTATGTTGAATGATTGTTTTCATAACCTGAACATGATTATGGTGCGGAAGGAGAGACTCGAACTCTCACGTCTTGCGACACTGGAACCTAAATCCAGCGTGTCTACCAATTCCACCACTCCCGCAAAGATTTGAAATTATACCTAATTAATGTTACAGTGATAACTTTCAAAACCACAGGAGAAAGTATGACGGCAAACAATGCAGTTTCAGCGATGGCTGGCGTATTTATTATGGCATCATTACTACTAGGTGCTGAAGCAATCAGCCCATTTTTTCAAAATTCTAACTGGTTATGGTTAACTGGTTTTGTTGGCTTTAATTTATTCCAATCAGCCTTCACAGGATTTTGCCCAGCTACAATGCTCGTTAAGAAATTAGGCGCGACAGATGGGTAATCACTAAAAAGGCCTTACGGCCTTTTTATAACTGTGTTTACGTATCAAACCAATTTAATTTTTCTCTTAATTTAACCACTTCACCGACAATAATGAGTGTGGGTGCGTGAATAGTTTCGTTTTCAACTAGATCAGGAAGCCCTGCTAGCGTTGTCGTGTAAACTTTTTGATCTGGTGTAGTTCCCTTTTCAACTAATGCGACCGGCATATCACCGCGCATACCATGTGCAATCAACTGCTCAGATAAATGCTTAGAACCCACCAGCGCCATATAGAACACAATGGTTTGTTGCTCTACTGCCAGCTCATCCCAAGGTAAATTCATACTACCATCTTTGAGATGTCCAGTAACAAAACGACATGATTGTGAATAATCTCGATGTGTCAGTGGGATACCCGAATAAGTCGAGCAGCCTGAAGCTGCGGTAATACCTGGTACAACTTGGAATGGAATACCATTTTCTGCCAATGTTTCGATTTCTTCACCACCACGACCAAAAATAAATGGATCGCCGCCTTTAAGACGACAAACTCGTCTACCTTGTTTGGCTAAGTCAACCAATAATT
>DTVJ01000159.1 GCA_012963565.1 Piscirickettsiaceae bacterium | reverse complement strand
CAGGTTGTTATGAGGATTTTGAGCATACTGATTGTTTAATTGCTTGGGGCTCAAACTTACCTGAACAGCACCCCATTATCTATTGGAGAATGAAAGAAGCGCAAGAAAAGCGTAATTTCCCACTAATTGTAGTCGATCCAAGAGTTACTATGTTAGCGCAAAGTGCGGATATCCATTTAACGGTAACACCAGGCACCGATATTGTATTGATGAATGCCTTAATGTACGTTATTCTCAATGAAGGTCTTGAAGATAAAGATTATATTAAAAAGAATACTAATGGTTTTGATGAACTTAAAGCTGAAGTAGATAAATACGATCCAGTTACTGCTTCTAAGATTTGTGGTATTGATGAAGATACCATCAGAGTGGTGGCTAGATTATTTGCCAAATCAAAATCTGCAATGCAAATCTGGACAATGGGTATTAATCAATCAACACATGGTTCTGATGGCGTGGTTGGTATCAATAACTTAGCACTTATTACCGGTAACATCGGTATCCCAGGTGGCACTAGTTTGTCTATCACTGGTCAGTGTAACGCTATGGGAACTAGAGAGTGGTCGTCGTGTTCAGGGCTGCCTAACCATCGATTTTTGGAAAATCCAAAAGATCGAGAAGAAATAGCTAAATTTTGGAACATTGATGTTGATTTCTTGCCAACCAAGCGTGGCATGTTTCAAACCGATATCTATAGAGCTATAGAAACTGGTGAAATTAAAGGTTTGTGGCTCATTGCTACCAACCCACTTTCTTCTTTACCTAATACGGCTAGAATCAGAAAAGCAATGGAACGATTAGAATATTGTGTTGTTCAAGATTGTTATCAAGATTCTGAGAGTAATCAATATGCTAATGTGTTTTTACCGGCAGGAACATGGGCAGAAAAAACTGGAGTGATGACTAACACTGAAAGACGCGTGAACTTAGTTAACGGAATTATTGAACCGTATGGTGACTCGAGACCAGATTTCTGGATTTTCAATGAAATGGCTAAGCGCTTTAATACGGAAAACAAAGTAAATTTTCCAGAAAAAACTTCAGACGTATTTGAAGAGATGAAGGTGTTATCTAAAGGGCGTCTATGCGATATATCAGGGATGAACTATGAAAATATTGAAAAGAACCGAGGTATTCAATGGCCATATACAGAAGAACAGGCTAAAAATGGGGAACAACCACCAGCAGGAGGTAAGCGTATCTATACAGAGGATGCAACATTTAGATACGAAGATGGCAAGGCAAAATTAATACCACTTCCTTTTGTTGATAATAACGAAGTGCCTGATGAAAGGTATCCGGTTTGGTTGAATACAGGTCGATTGGTTGAGCATTGGCACGGTCGAAGTAAAACTGGAAAGGTAGCTAATAATAATAAATTTAGCCCAATTCCATTTATTGAGATTAATCCTGATTTGGCAATTGAAATTGGTGCAGCTGATGGCGACTATGTGCGACTTGTTTCCAGGCGTTCAGACGCAATTGTAATGGCTAAGTTTACTAATCGTGTGGCAAAGAATATGGTGTTCTTACCATTCCATTTTCATGATTGTGCCAATCGATTAACACTGGGTT
>DTVJ01000158.1:2397-6486 GCA_012963565.1 Piscirickettsiaceae bacterium | reverse complement strand
AATTGCACCAAACCGTTCTCAAATTCAAACACCTGCTCTGCCCCGGGCTCCTCCACCACTCTTTTAATATAATTGGTAACCAAACTCTCAGGGTTAATTACAAAATCAATAGGGATGGCATCTGGTGCAAACAATTCTTCACGGTGCAGGTATTCTGCTGTGCGAATGCGTGCTACTTTTTTATCAACTTGATATAAAGTATGTGCCATCTGACAAGCTAACATATTGCCTTCATCAGAACGCGTTACTGCAATCACCATATCCATGTTTTTGATATCAGCTTCTTCTAAAATATTAGGATAATAAGCATGTCCAGAGATGGTTTTAATATCTAGATGACGCTGTAAGGATGATAAATTCGCTTCATCTTTATCAATAATAGTGATATCGTTTTCTTTGTCAGATTCAAGATATTTAGCCAATGAAGAGCCAACTTGGCCCGCACCTAAGATTAAGATCTTCATTTTTTATCTATTCCCAAGTCTTTTAATTTACGATAGAGTGTTGTACGTTCTAAGCCGGCTAATTCAGCTACTTTGGCAATATTATGATTATTTTCTTGTAAGTGGTGATCGAAATATTGCTTTTCAAATATATTTCTAGCAGATTTTAATGGTAAATCAAAATCAATCCCGCTAAGCTGTTTCTCTACTTGAATTGCCTGTTCGCTTAATATCTTACGCACCAAGGGCAATATGTCGTGCAATGGTTTCTTCAAAAAATCAACTGCACCTAGTCTGATGGCTTTCACTACGTCTTGATGCTCAGCATGACCAGACATCATCACCACTGGCGTAGAAAAACCTCCGTTCATCCACTCTTCTAGTAAAGACATGCCGTCTTGACCAGGCATCCAGACATCCATCATCACTAAATCAAAGGTTTGGATTTCGACCATGGTTTTAGCTTGTGCTGCATCAGCAGCCAATACAACGCTATAGTTGACATCCTCTAAGGTGTCTTTCATTGTTTCAGCATTGATAATTTCATCATCAATAATAAGAATATGGCCAATTATCATATGTTCTCCTGTGGCTGTGGCTGGTCAAATTCAATGGTAACAATAGCGCCATGTGGCTCCACATTGCCTGCAAAAACTCGTCCATTATGTTGTTCAATAATATTTTGTACAATTGCCATACCCAAGCCGCTACCTTTGACCTTGGTAGTGACATAAGGCTCAAATATACGCTCAATCACTGCCTCGTCAAAGCCTTCACCATTATCTTGAACACTTAAGCGCACTATACCCTCCGAAACTAAATATTGGGTTGTAATATTAACAATCAAATTTTGACCATCTTCAGCTGATTCGGTAGCATTCTTAACCAAATTAATTAACACTCTAGAAATGCTATTAGCATCTAGCAATATCTTAGGCACATCACCTGACAAATCTAACTCAATAGTGATATTTTTCTGTGCATCGTAAAGTGCAACGTATTGATTGATAAGTGAATTTAAATCAGTTAATTTACGTTCAATTTGCGGGATATTGGCATAATCTGCAAAGGCGCTCACCATCGCATCCATAGACTTCACTTGATCAATAATCACCGTGGTAGTTTTGTCAATCACCTCTAAATCCTTACCTGAAAGTGTCTCTAAGAATTTGTTTCTTAGACGTTGAGCAGATAATAAAATAGGAGTTAGTGGATTTTTAATCTCATGTGCCATGCGCACCGCCACCTCGCCCCAGGCGGCTTTTTTCTGCGCTCTATTAAGTTTTGAGATATCTTTGACAATAATCACATAACCTAGTGTTTCATCGCTAACATCCAGTGCTGCACCTTGGCACGTCAATAAAACATGTCGACCCGGTAGTGATAATTCAATCTCTTCACTCCATTCATATTCATTATTTTTGAATTTTGCCTCTATCATTGCAAACAAAGACTGAAGATGGATATTTTGATCTGCGATTTTTTTACACAATCCACCAATAAATTGTTGTTCATTGTCAACCGACAACATCTTACCAATCATCGGATTAATCAACCGAATGTTTCTTGCTTGGTCGAGGCCGATTACACCATAAGAGTATTTAAGAATGGTTTCTAAATATAAATTATGCGTATCCAAGCCCTGACGTGAATTCCTAATTTGCTTAGACATTTCGTTAAATTGGCCAATCAGTTGGCACATATCTTCACTCTCTTCTTGATTATGCACTACTACATCGTAGTTACCTTGTGCAATCTCTTTGGCGGCCACCGTTAAATTATTCATCGGTCGCATTAACTGATCCATCATTCTAAATACAATTAACAGTGCACTTAAAATAGTTAGCAAAATAGTGCTTGAAAAGTCAATCAGAAATCGAGTTTGAATGATGGTGGTACTAAGCTTAAGCTTTACATTCTTTACAGACTTTCTAAAGTTATTCATACGATTTAATAAGGCTGTCAAAGGTACATCTGAAAGGTAGACACCTGACAAAAAAATATAGTCAGTAACGGGCCGTCTAGTCAGGGTTCGGGTGGATAGTTTGACTTGTACCGTGTTAGTTGCGTCGTTTTCATAAAAGATAAAGGTTTGATTAGCAGGCAACGGCTCTTCAGACACAGGATAGCATTGCTCAGTTTTTTTGGTTTCTGCAATGAGCTCATCTTCTTTATCAAACAGGCTTAATTGACAAGCCCAACCATCTGTGACCAATTTTTCAAGCACCGCTTGCATTTGTGGCTTATATTCTTCAGAGTCTTTTTGAAAAGAACTAAAAGAACTAATCAAACGAAATAAATCAATTGTATGATCAGTGTAATTATTAATCCTCACATTATCCATATCTTGATATAAACCATCGACATGGGTCACAATCTCTTTGTTAAATTTATTCAAGCCTTGCTCTGATCGTTTTAAGTTGTCCTGTATCGATTGGAATGAGAACATGTAAAATGTTAACACTGGCACCAATGTTAACATTGGAACGATTTTGATAAACGACCAAGTAAAGTTTGAGCCAATGACATTACTGTCAGAATCTTGCTTGAGTTTTTTGGCGTTAAGTACAATAAAGTACAAAGCCAATAGGCTCATCGTCCCATTGTAAATAGCCAGTACCCATGGCCATTGAGTTTCTATCAGCTCAGGCGTTAAGCCTAAATAAAACAATGATGAATAAGAGACCAAAAACACTAGCACCCAAAACCATGCTGGTGGGTTATTTTTTAATATTAAGTCCTGATTAAAAACCATGTTTTAGTGAGTTGTTATCATTATTTTCTGGGCTGATTATCTCATAAAAAATATACAGTTATGGTTAATTGTTGCTAAAATACAACAAAGCATAAATACTCCATTATTTTGATCACTACTCAAACACAACTAAACGCCTTTCTAGATTCAATTAAAGATGAAACTGAACTGGCTATTGATACCGAATTTAAGCGGGTTAGCACCTACTATCCTGTGCTGTGTTTGGTACAAATCGCCACCAAAAGTAATACCGATTGTATCGATGTTTTGGCACTTGAAGATCTTAGTCCTTTGTTTGACAAACTCTACCAAAAAGATTGCTTGTGGATTGTACACTCTGCTAGGCAAGATATTGAAGCTATGCATTGCCTCTCAGGGCAATTACCCAAACAATTGTTTGATACTCAAACCGCAGCTAGCTTACTCAACCACTCAGTTCAAATCTCATATCAAGCTTTAACTGAAATTTTGCAAAATGTTCACCTTGAAAAAGCTTACACTCGACTTGACTGGACCACGCGCCCACTACCCGCTGAAGCGATTGAATATGCGCTGGATGATGTGCGCTATTTGCTTAAAAATTATCATCAACTACAAACTCAACTACAAGCTGAAAACAAGTTGGATTGGATTAAAGAAGAAGCCCAATCATTACTCAATATAGAACTATATGTACCGCCCATTGACAAAGCATGGCAAAGAGTTAAAGGCTTATCAAGACTCTCCAAAAACGCACAATTACCCGCCGCGCAACTGGCAGCATGGAGAGAGCACCAAGCACAATATAAGAATAAACCTAGAAAATGGATTATGGCTGATGATAAGCTCGTGGCTTATGCTTTAGGCAAGGAAAAGCTCTCCACTAAAGCACAACAGCATTTCGATACCTTT
>DTVJ01000158.1:0-2297 GCA_012963565.1 Piscirickettsiaceae bacterium | reverse complement strand
GCAGGCAACTTACCTGACGAAGTTAACGTTATTATTGAAATTCCGGCGCATTCATCGCCAGTTAAATATGAAATCGATAAGGAAACCGGTGCCATGTTTGTGGACCGTTTTATTTCAACACCAATGTTCTATCCTTGCAACTATGGCTTTGTACCTGAAACCTTGGCGGATGATGGTGACCCAGCTGACGTATTGGTAATTACGCCTTACCCGCTCATTCATGACAGTGTGATTACTGCACGCCCAATTGGTGTACTTAGAATGACAGATGAGGCCGGTAAAGACTCTAAAATCCTAGCCGTACCAACCGACAAGCTATGTAGATCTTATCATGAAATCAAAGGTATTGATGATGTTGGCGTAACGCTTAAGGATCAAATTGAGCACTTCTTTACTTACTACAAAGACCTGGATGAAGGTAAATGGGTGAAGATTGATGGTTGGGGTGATGCCGAAGAGGCTAAGCAAGAACTTCAAGAATCGTTCGACGCGTATCGTAAATAATACTTTTCAAATCATATCAGGTGAATATCGAGGCAGGAAATTTAGCTTTCCTGATGTCACCGGTCTAAGGCCCACACCTGGGAAAGTTCGCGAAACTTTATTTAATTGGATTCAGTTCGAATCATTTGACAAAACCTATCTAGATTTATTCGCTGGCAGTGGTGCACTGAGCTTTGAAGCACTATCTCGTGGTGCTAAGCAAGTTGTGAGCGTTGAAAAAGATTTTAACGCCTTTCAAAGTCTAGAAAAAAATCGGAAAAACTTAAAATCCGACAAAATCCGTTTTTTTAATCAAGATGCACTCAAATTTTTAGCTAAAAAAAGCAATCAAAGCTTTGATTTTGTCTTTTTAGACCCACCTTTTAACAAGAACATTCTACCAAAAGCCTTAAGATCACTCTCAGAAGGTAATTTTGTCACTTCTGGCAGTAAAATCTATATAGAATCTGAATACGAGATTATTGAAAAGGAAATTTCGACATTTTTTCCGAAAAAAATCAGAATCAGTAAACAAAAACAATCTGGACAGGTGAATTATTGCCTAATTGAGATATTATGATGAAAATTGCAATTTACCCTGGTTCATTTGACCCTATCACCAATGGCCATATCGACCTTATTCATCGTGCCAGCAGGTTGTTTGATAAGGTGATTATTGGTATCACGCAAAACAGTAAAAAAGCGTCTTTTTTAAGTATTGACGATAGAATTAACGCTGCCAATACGGCCCTACAAGACATTGACAATATTGAAATATTGAGTTTTGATACCCTGTTAGTGGATTTTGCGAATAAACAAAATGCACAAGTGATTCTACGTGGATTACGCGCCGTAAGTGATTTCGAGTACGAGTTCCAACTCTCAGGTATGAATAAACACCTAAACCCCAATATTGAGACTTTGTTCATGACCCCTGCTGAGCAATATGCCAATATTTCTTCTTCCTTAGTGCGAGAAATCTTATCACTCGGTGGTGATATTAGTGCTTTTGTGCCCAAATCGGTTGAAAAACTTTTAAAAGACAACCTTTAAATATTTTTCATTAATATTCCTTGAAAAAAAATTGACCATCCCCATATAGGGGGTATATCAAACACAAGGAGTTAAAAAATGTCAAAAATTATTGGTATTGACTTAGGTACAACAAATTCATGCGTGGCCATTATGGATGGTGGCACAGTTAAAATTATTGAAAATTCTGAAGGTGATCGTACCACCCCATCTATTATTGCTTACCCTAAAGGTAGTGAGGAAATCTTAGTTGGTCAGCCCGCTAAACGACAAGCAGTAACCAATCCTGAAAATACACTTTATGCTATCAAACGTTTAATCGGTCGTCGTTTTGAAGAAGATGCGGTTCAAAAGGATATTAAATTAGTGCCTTATAAAATTGTTAAAGCTGACAATGGCGATGCTTGGGTTGAAGTGAACGGCAAAAAAATGGCCGCCCCTGAGATTTCAGCCAAAGTGATTGGCAAAATGAAGCAAACAGCTGAAGATTATTTAGGTGAAGAAGTAACAGAGGCAGTTATTACTGTACCTGCTTACTTTAATGATTCACAACGTCAAGCAACCAAAGATGCCGGTAAGATTGCTGGCCTAAATGTTAAGCGTATCATTAATGAGCCAACAGCAGCAGCGCTTGCTTATGGTGTTGATAAAGGTATGGGCGATAAAACTGTAGCTGTATATGATTTAGGTGGTGGTACATTTGACGTATCAATCATTGAAATGGAAGATATTGATGGTGAAAAACACTTTGAAGTTTTATCCACTAACGGTGACACTTTCTT
>DTVJ01000157.1 GCA_012963565.1 Piscirickettsiaceae bacterium | reverse complement strand
ACTGAGGCTGGTACGCAATCAGTCACCATTACTCTTACTGAAAATGAATCTGCGCCAACAATAACAATGTCAGTCAGTCAAACTAGTGCTACTGAAAATTCAGGAACTGAGGTTACACTTACATTAACAGCTTCTCAAGTTGCTGATGAGGATATTGTTGTTTCACTATCAGCAAGTGGAACAATATCAAGTAGTGATTATGTAACCACATCATTGACTCCTTCAACGGTAACAATATCAGCAGGCTCGACTACTGGAACTGTATCAGGAACTCCGAAAGATGATTCCACTTATGAAGGCAATGAATCGACAACAGTAACAATATCAAGTATTGCTGGAGCGGATGCAACAGAAAGTGGAACTCAAAGCATCACATTTACAATAATAGAAGATGAGTCAGCTCCAACTGTATCTATCGCTACTAGCGCTACTAGCGTTTATGATAATGGTTCAAGTTTAACGTTAACTGCAACATCAACCCAAGCATCTAAAGATGCAATTACTGTTGTAATAGGTACATCAGGTACAGCAACAGAAGGTACAGATTATGGAAATATATCTGATATCACTATTGCCGCTGGAGCTACAACAGGAACATCTACTTTTAACCCTACTTCAGATACAGTGAATGAAGGTAGTGAGACTGCAACGGTTTCAATATCAAGTGTATCAGGAGCAGACTCTTCAACCAGTGGCACAACATCAGTAACTATTACTATTAATGAATACGCACTAAGAACTGGTACTACGTTTAATGAAGGGACCACCGCATCTCAGAATGCAATTAAAGCAGAAACTCAATGGACAAATGTTGATTATTCAGGAAGTGCTAGTAGTGTGCATCCATATGAGCAAATGAATATTCATAAGGTTCAGTCATTTTCAGATGGCTCAGACAACCTAACAGGTAAAGGGCAATTTATTCATATCGCAGACTTTAATTGTGATGATAATCATTTAATATATTCAAACAAAACTATACACAATCTTGATGATGGCGGTGTTGGAGAAAGTACATTTGGAGCAGCAACCTCTAGTGACTATCATTGCCAATTTGTTGCATCAATGGCTGCTGGTGATGGCACGGGTAACGGAGACGGATCAGGTGAAAACATAGTAAGTGGTGTTGCACCTGATGCAGATTTAATTCTTTCCAGTATTCCTAATACAGAAGGCAGTTATTCATCAGATGATTTTGCAGCAGATTTGGATAGTGCGAGAGGGTATAGTGCGGTAGCTTCAAATAATAGTTGGGCTATGGGAGATGATACTGACGGTAATGCAAATGCAGTTTGGAATATAACAGAGATTCAAGACTATATCACTAACAACAGTTTAACAACAAATCAAGGTTTGGCTTATTTGTTAGAGGGTTCGACAAGTTCTGGAGCTATAACAGCAACTCAAGAGTATATTACTGCTTTAAATAACTTCCAAAATAATGGCGTTATTGTATTTGCATCAGGGAATTACACAGGTGAGTCTGATGTGAGTGCCGTTGCTGCACTTCCAGAACTATATTCACAGCTATCTGAAGCCTGGATATCAGTTGGCTTGATTGATTTTACTGGTAGTTCGGTATCAAGCGCTACAG
>DTVJ01000156.1:19371-22128 GCA_012963565.1 Piscirickettsiaceae bacterium | reverse complement strand
ATCCTACCTTTAATGCAAGGAATTTTATTATTCTCGAGGCTAAAACTTAATTCAACATCAACAGGTGCATCAATATTGCTGACTAAAGCGCTAATTCTAGGAAAATCTTTCACTTGATAGCTCTGTGAAAAGATTAATGATCTAGAGGCGAATTTAAAAAGCTTTATCTGCTCTGGTATTCCTTGTTTCATTAATACTGCAAAAACTTGACAATTTTACCAAAAAATCAAGCTTTTAGGTATTAAGTTTTATTAATGTGAGACTATTTAAATACTACGTTGCCTGCTAGCTTCAAATAGAGCAATACCTGTGGCAACAGAAACATTCAAACTCTCGACATTGCCTTGCATGGGAATCATTGCTAGTTGATCACAAGATTGTTTAGTAAGCTTTCTTAAGCCTGAACCTTCAGCACCCATCACAATTGCGGTTGGGGTAGTTAGATCTATTTGATAAAGAGACTGATCAGTGGCGCCGTCTAAGCCGACTACCCAGATATTTTGATCCTTGAGCGCTTTAATAGTACGTGATAAGTTAGTCACTTGAAAGATTTTGAGTTGATTAAGTGCACCAGCAGAAGTTTTGTGTACTAGGGCGTTAATCGGTGCTGAACCATCTTTGTTAATCACCACGCAGTCAGCGCCAGCAGCATTAGCACTACGTAAGCAAGCACCGAGATTTCTAGGGTCTTGAATAGAGTCCAATATCAATACCAAACTGACTTTTTCAAGTTTGGAAACGTAATGCATTAATGCATCTTGATTGGGCAGGGTGGGTAATAATATTTCAGCCGCAATACCTTGATGAGTTTGATTTTTAGTTAACTTGTCTAATTGTTGTTTAGCGAACTGTTGAGTATTGATACCAAGGTTATTAAGTTGGCTAATAATACTATTAAGCCGCTTATCGTTTCTATTATCTAATGTAAATACCTTAAGTATACATTCAGGGTTAGAATCTAATTGTGCCTGGATAGAATGAAATCCAAAGATAATAATTGATTTGGACATTTGCTATGTGTTTAGAGTTTATGGTCAAAAATCTCTATATAAGCATTTTTTTTAAGTGCTTTCACCCAGTTTTTAAAGTAGGTATTTTTCTTTGATTGAATCAGTTGTGATTTAATGGCGACAAGGTGATTGTCTACACTACGTTCGTCGATGATTTTGATAATCCTCCAACCTTGTTTAGTTTGAAAAGGCTGCGATAATTCACCTGATTGAAGGTTTACTAATTGTTGTTTGAATGCTGCCGGAAGTCTATTTTCATCTAACCATCCAGACTCGCCACCATTTTTATAAGAGGGATCTTGGGAATGTAATTTTGCCAAACTTGAAAACGAAGTGCCGCTGTTAATTTTGTCACTTAGTACGATTAAAAATTGTGTGATTAGATCATCTTTAGATTGTAATAAAGAGTCTGTTTGATCGATTGAATTAATTACAATTTGTGCGATTTTAATTTGCTTATTTAAATTGTCGGAGTTACTAGGGTTTTTAGCAAGCGCTACATCGATCTCTGCTTGAGTTAGGCTGATATCGGCATTCTGTAAGATGAACTTTTTAAGGCCTCTAAGTGAGATTTGTTGGCTAATATTTTCAACAATTTCATCAAATTGATGATTGGTTTGTAATTGCATCAAAGTTAAACCATTTTGCGAGGCGATATTACTAAGCATCGTATTAATAGAACTGAGTTTTGGTTTAATGCCAAATTCTTGTATTTTTTCTAATTGTAATACCAAATCGATTTGATGATCAACCAGTGCCATTTTTTGTGCCTTGGTAGAAGAAGGTTCGATATCATTGCTGATTGTGTCAAGGGTAATTAATTCATCATTGACAATGGCAATAATGGTATTTGGAACTGCCAGTACGTTGAGCGAGAAGGTGAATACAAGTGCAAGTAAATACTTCATTTGATTAGTAGTCAAGATTAGCTAAGTAGTTCGGTATGTTCTCTTCTAGACGTCTAGAAAGGCCTGGTGAAGTTGAAGCCAAACCTTTAAGCACCAATTCAACCTGGGTTACATAATCATAGTCACCACCACCAATGTGTTCCTTGAAGTTTGCTAAACGTACTGCCCAACAGCAAGATTCATAGGCAATACCCGTGGTTTCTTTATTGGTAATTGAATCGGTAAGAGAGCGATTGATGCCAGCAAAAACATGCATTTGTGCATTGATTGGGTAAGCACCATAAAGCTCGGCTGATTCGGTACCACCGTCATCATGATGTGAGATGGTTAAGAATTTTCTTGGATTAAGTTGATAAGTGAACGCACTATCACGTTTGTCAATTTTGTTGGTTTCAGGATCAAATTGGAATGAATTGTTAAAGGTAAAGTTATCTAATGCAAGATCAATAGAACCGGCAATATCAGAATATTTTCTACGGTCTACAAAGTTGCCATCACTATTCATGTCTTGATCATCAAGATGGAAGGTTTGAGCAGCTTTAAGACTTAAATAAGTATTGCCCATTGCCTCATCAATAAAGTCAGATTCAAGTCCAAAGGTAAAGCTGTTAGCGTTACTGATTCTGTCAATACCCGTAAATTTTCGACCAGAAAATAGACTTTCATATGAATCATTTTTGTCGGCTGAATCGAAGCTTGGCAAAGCACTTTGATTTTTCTTAGGCGTGTAGTTATAAGCCAGTCTAGGTGTTAGGGTTTGTATTAAATCTGTACCAAATAAAGAAACCTCTCTTTCTAAAAATAGTTTGGAATCCATATTGAAACTAGCAATACTACGA
>DTVJ01000156.1:0-19271 GCA_012963565.1 Piscirickettsiaceae bacterium | reverse complement strand
GGTGCACGTGTATAGGTCGCACTGCCACCATTAATCAGTTGCTCATTTTCAGCAAATAGCGACAATTCTATATTGCGATCAACGTCCTTATAAGAAGCATCAACTTCAGAGTGTAACGATGATGCAGAAGTATTGTTATGTACGATGTCTTTATAGTAATCAGCATCTGACACTCGATCAGTATTCAGATTTACATTTATTTTATCGTCGACTGATAGATTGAGTTTTGACTTAAGAAGCCAACGTTTATTATTAGTAATATCATCTTCATTTAAATAACGACCTTCAATCTCAAATCGACCATCTTGCCAATAGTCAGTTTCAGTGATAAGTTGTCGATAGATGCCCTCTACGCTGCTACCTCGACTAGACAAGTGATTGAGCGTTAGCAATAAATCACGATCAGGTGCAATGTTAAAATAATAAGGAATTCTAACTTGATAGTTGTTGTTTTTATTAGCCACTGATTCATTATAACTACCATAACTTGGGGTCAAGAAGCCTGAACCTCGTCCTTTCAATACCCATTCATGATAAGGTGAGTAGAAAATTGGTACGCCCAAAAATTCAACAGTTACATCTTCAGCTGTACCTCTATTAGTATCAGAGTTAAGAGTAATTTTATCTGCTTTCATGCGCCAATCAGTTTTACCTAATGGACATAAACTATAAGTAGCTGAGTCAAATACTCGCACTGTACCATCGTTAGTGACTTTTTGTGCTTGACCATTAATTTTAGAATCTGGATAATGAAACTTAACTTGCTCTAAAGTAGTATAGGTTGTATCGCCTTGTTTTTTAACGACAGCTTTGTTACCTGTAAACATCAAATCATCATCTTGGAATTTGACATTGTCACTAGCCGTTGCAGTTTTGTTAGATTTTTGAATATTAATTGTATCTGCTGCTAGGTAGTATTCGCTCGAATTTAAAGAGACATTGCCAGTTAAAAGGTAGCTGTCTCCTTTACTGATTTCACTTCGATCAGCAAGTACATCAAGGCTTTTAGAGTCAGTAGAGAGTGTTTGCTTGGGAAAAAGAAGAGCGTCTTGCTGGCAGTTGAGTACTACACCTTGAGCGTTAATTACGCCTGATAATAAAACAATAGTAGAAAGAGCTAATTGCTTTTTCATGGTCACGCCTTGAATCCCTAAATTAAACATTTTAACATTATATATTGGTCATATTCTGGCTTATACCCCAGTCACGTTGGTTTTGTTATTATATTAGTGGGTAAAAACAAGCTGATATTTTAAGGCTTATATTAGTTACCTGAATAGGAGATAGTTTGGGTAAAATAACTCAGGTTTTATATTACATGGAAGCAATAAATGGCTTGGAACGATAACAAAAATCAAAATCCTTGGGGTAATAATGGTGATATGCCACCAGAATTAGACGAGGTAATTAAAGACTTTAAAAATAAATTTGGCGGTGTTTTCGGTGGTAATAAATCACCAAATTCTGATACTCCTAGTTTGCCTTTACAAGGTAACTTTAAGTATATTTTTATTCTAGTTTTACTAGTTTGGATCTTATCGGGTATTTATATTGTTGGTCCTGCTGAAAAGGGTGTGATACTTCGTTTTGGTGAATTCCAAGAAGAAACAGGCCAAGGTCCACACTGGCACATACCTTATCCAATTGAAACCTTAACTCAAATTAATGTTGAGCAAATCAGAACAGCTGAGATTGGTTTTCGTAATGTAAGCGGCAATAGACGTGGCGGTAATGTTTCTTCTGAATCAATTATGTTGACAAAAGACGAAAATATGATTGATGCCAAGTTTGCGGTTCAATACAAAATTAGTGATGTGCAGGATTATTTATTTAAAGTTGTTAGTCCTGATACAACGCTTCGACACGTTATGGAAAGTGCCATTCGTCAGGTAGTTGGTAAAAATACGATGGACTACATCTTAACTGAAGGTCGTGTGAATGTTGCTGATAGTATTAAAGAGAAGGCTCAGGCGTTATTAAACTTTTATAAAACGGGTTTGATTATTACTACAGTTAATATGCAAGATGCACAGCCACCAGAACAAGTCCAGGAAGCATTTAGTGATGCAGTGAAGGCACGTGAGGATAAGCAGCGTTTAATTAATGAAGCGCAAACTTATGCGAATGATATTTTGCCAAAGTCTCGTGGTAAGGCTGCACGTATGCTTGAAGAATCCAAGGCTTATAGATCTAGAGTGATTGCTAAATCAGAGGGTGAGTCTTCACGCTTTAGTCAAATTCTGACTGAGTATGAAAAAGCACCAGTGGTAACCAGAGAGCGTCTATATCGTGAAACAATGGAAGAGGTGTTAGCAGCTACCAGTAAGGTTGTGGTTGATTCAAAGGCCAACAGTATGATGTATTTACCGATTGATAAGTTAATTAACTCTAGGCAATCTAGCACTGAGGTGATTATTAGAGAAGTACCACAAAGTCAGACTAATCAAAGAGGTAGCGTAAGAGATGTTTTCCGTTCTAGGGAGGTTAGATAATGCCAAAAATATATATAGTAATAGTTGCAGTTGTATTGTTGGTGCTGGGTTCATCCTTATATACAGTTAGTGAAACACAAGTGGCGATTAAGTTGCGACTGGGTGAAATCGTTGCCGTTGAAGATGCTCCTGGACTTAAATTTAAAATGCCGTTTGTCAATAATGTAGTGAAATTTGATAATCGTATTCAAACCCTAGATACGCCACCTGAGCGCTTCTTAACTGGTGAGAAGAAAAACGTAATTGTTGATTCCTTCGTGAAATGGCGCATTAGCGATGCAGAACAATTCTACAAGGCAACAGGCGGTATTGTAACTAGAGCCAATAATCGTCTTGCTCAGATTATTAAAAATGGCCTTAAGAGTGAATTCTCTAAACGTACCATTTCTGATGTGGTGTCAGGCGAACGTGCTGAGATTATGTCTAATATTGTAGAGATGGCTAGAGCAGATTTCTCTGAATTTGGTATTGATATTATTGATGTACGTATTAAACGTATTGACCTATCCCAAGAGGTTAGTAATTCAGTCTATCGTCGTATGCGAGCAGAGCGTCAACGTGTGGCTAAAGAGTTTAGATCTAAAGGTGCTCAAGAAGCTGAAGTCATTAGAGCGGCAGCTGATAGAGAAAGAACGGTTATTTTAGCTAACGCCTATCGTGACTCTGAGAAGATTCGAGGTGAAGGTGATGCAACTTCTGCAAATAATTATGCACAAGCCTATAATCAAAATACAGATTTTTACTCGTTTTATCGTTCATTAGAGTCGTATAAAAAATCATTCTCTAATCAGAGTGACATTATGGTGCTAAACCCCAATACTGAGTTTTTCCGTCACTTTAATCCAGAAGTTAAATAGGATCGGTGAGCACTTGGCAATTACCCGAGGGAATTGACGAGCTGGTTGGGGCCGAAGCACTAACCTTTGAGTCTGTTCGTCGTCAACTTTTAGACCTATATGCTGACAAGGGCTTTGGCCTGGTGATTCCGCCAATGGTGGAATATGTGGAATCGTTACTATTAACCTCTGATTCAGTCGATGAAAAAACCTTTAAGTTTTTGGATTCTGCCAGTGGAAAAATGCTCGGTGTACACGCTGATATCACTCCACAAATTGCCCGTATTGATGCAAAACGTGCCAGCAATGGGATTGAAAAATATTGTTATGTGAATGCGGTCTTACAAACCAAAGCAGATGACTTTTATGCCTCTCGCTCGCCGATTCAAGCTGGTGCCGAGCTGTATGGTTCTGATGATATTACAGCAGATGTTGAAGTGATTGAACTGATGCTCGAGAGTTTGAAATTGTTGTCAATTAATCCAATTGTACTTAGTCTTGGTAACGTGGCTATTTTTAATGCACTGATTGCGCAAGAAGCACTTGTGACTGAGCAAGTATCAAAATTAAGGCAAATTTTTGCCAGACGCTCTGTGCCAGATTTAGAGGTTTTTTTACGTAACAACACTTTGAATAATGCGGATAAATTTTCTGCATTAATGAAGCTAGAAGGTGATGCGAGCGTATTAGATGAAGCCTTAAATATTTTTAATGATATTCCTCAGGCTTATTCAGCTATTGAGGATCTGATTAAAATTAATACACAGTTAAATACAGTAGATGTTGATGTGATTATTGACCTTGCAGAACTCAAGGCTTATGAGTATCACACAGGTGTTGTATTCTCTGCTTATAACGAAAATTACTCAAAGGCATTGGCTCAAGGCGGTCGTTACAATGGCTTGAGTGAGTCTTTTGGTCAATCAAGAGCAGCAACCGGTTTTTCATTTGATTTGAAGTTTTTATCTCAAACAAAATAATATTAAATAGTTAGGAATTGTATGTCAAAAAATGTAGTAATCATTGGCACCCAGTGGGGCGATGAAGGAAAAGGTAAAGTAGTAGATTTAATCACGGATAAAGTTTCAAGCGTGGTTCGCTTCCAAGGCGGACATAATGCCGGTCACACACTGGTGATTGATGGCGAGAAAACCGTGTTACATTTGATCCCATCAGGTATTTTACGTGAGAATGTTGAGTGTTTAATTGGCCACGGTGTGGTGTTATCAATGTCTGCATTATTAAAAGAAATGGCAGAGCTTGAAGAGGCTGGTGTTGATGTGTCCAAACGCTTAAAAATCAGTCCGGGCTGCCCACTGATTTTGCCATATCATATTGCCCTAGATGGCGCACGTGAAGTCAAGCGTGGCAAAGCAGCGATTGGCACAACGGGTAACGGTATCGGCCCCACTTATGAAGACAAAGTAGCACGCCGTGGTTTGCGCGCTGGTGACTTACTAGATCCAGAATTATTTGCCTCCAAGTTAGAAGAAGTGATGGAATATCACAACTTTGCATTAACGAATTATTACGGTGTTGATGCGGTAGATTATCAAACCACGTTAGATGAGGCCATGGCACAAGCCAAGCTCATCAAGCACATGATTACTGACGTCACTGAAGCAATCCATCAAAACATTGCCAATGGTAAAAACACTTTATTTGAGGGTGCTCAAGGTGCATTATTAGATATTGACCAAGGCACATACCCATTTGTAACTTCATCAAATACTACCTCTGGTGGTGCGGTGACTGGTTCTGGTGTGGGTGTGACTGATATTGATTATGTATTAGGTATTGTGAAGGCTTACACCACGCGTGTTGGTGGTGGTCCATTCCCAACAGAATTAATTTACGATGTTACGACTGACGAAGGTGATAATATTGGTAAAGAATTGGGCACTGTCGGTTGTGAGTTTGGCGCAACAACAGGCCGTCAAAGACGCTGCGGCTGGTTAGACATGGTGACCTTAAATCGTTCGTTTAAGCTTAACGCGGTGACTGGTATTTGCTTGACTAAGCTTGATGTGATGGATAACCTAGATACTATTAAGATTTGTATTGCTTATGAAATTGATGGTAAGGAGACAACTGTACCGCCATACGCAGCTGAAGGTTATGCAAAAGCCAATCCAATTTACATTGACATGCCAGGATGGAATACTTCAACCATTGGCACCAGCTCATTTGACTCACTGCCAATAGAAGCACAAAATTATATCCGTAAGATCGAAGAATTATCCAATCTACCAGTAGATATCTTGTCAACTGGCCCAGATCGTGACGAGACTTTAATCCTTAAACACCCATTCGAGTAATTCATGACTGACCCCCATCAAAAGAGAGAATCAGAAAAATACGATAATCCAATTCCCTCTAGGGAATATATTCTTGGTTTTATTAAGAAAAAACCCCTAACAAAGCACGATCTATTCGACCTACTCAAGGTCGACAATCAGCAAAAGAAACCACTTACTCATCGTTTGAGAGCCATGGTTCGCGATCAACAGCTGAACTGTAATCGTGATGGTGTGTATCGCATTTACACTGGTAAAGGCGGAGCCATGACAGGAACGGTAATCGCTAATCCGAAAGGTTTTGGCTTTATTGCACTGGACAAAGGCGGTAAGGATTTACGCCTTTCTGCTAAGCAAATGCAATTAGTATTTCATGGCGACAAGGTTAAAGCACGCTTACTTAATCAGCGTGGTGACGCCGAGATTGTTAAAGTCATTGAAAGCATTAAAACTGTAGTGGGTCGTTTGCATCTTGACCAAGAGGGTGCTTACGTAGTGGTGGATGATAAACGTATCAGACACAACATTAGTATTCCAAAAGTGGGTAAAGAACACACAGATGAGCAAATCGTCATTGTTGAAATCTTAAAATCACCCACACTTGATACACTAGCCACAGGAAGAATTATCCAAGTATTGGGCTCTTATATGGATGAAGGTGTCGAGACAGACTCCGCACTTTATCGCAATGGTATTCCGGTTGATTTCTCAGAAGAAGCACTAGCACAAACAGCTAAATTACCAACTACCGTTACCAAGGCAGATAAGAAAGGTCGTGTTGATATTACCGACATGAAGCTTGTTACTATTGATGGCGAAGACTCACGTGATTTTGATGACGCAGTTTATGCCGAGCCTACTAAAAATGGCTGGAAGCTGGTCGTAGCTATTGCTGATGTATCGCATTATGTTAAAGAAGGCTCAGAATTAGATAAGGATGCTATTGATCGTGGTAATTCTGTGTATTTCCCGCGTCGTGTAGTGCCAATGCTACCTGAGGCTTTGTCAAATGGATTGTGTTCAATTAATCCAGATGTTGAGCGCTTATGTATGACTTGTGAAATGAATATTGATTCAAAAGGTAATTTAATAGATTTTAAGTTCTATCCAGCCGTTATGTTTTCACACGCACGCTTGACTTATACCAAAGTTAGTCACATTTTAGAGCGTCATGATGATGATTTAATTCAAGAATATTCATCAGTGATGGATAATTTAAATGCACTTTATGATCTTTATAAAGCACTTAAAGATGCTAGAACTAAGCGCGGTGTGATGGACTTCGATCGTATTGAGTCACAAATTATATTTAATAATAAGGGTAAGATTGACAATATTATTGCTCGTTCTCGTAACGATGCACACAAGCTGATTGAAGAATGTATGCTCATGGCTAATCAATCCACGGCTAAGTTCTTAGCGCATCACGATGAAGATTTCTTGTATAGAATTCACCCTAAGCCAACGGCTGAAAAAGTAGAGGTGACTCGTCAGTTTTTAACTGCAATAGGATTAACCTTAGAAGGCGGCGCGCAACCTGAATCTAAAGATTTTGCCAAGGTGCTTGAGGATGCCAAAGGTAGAGATGATGAAAATATCATTAAAACTGTTGTACTACGCACCATGAAGCAAGCAGTGTATACACCTGCTAACGAAGGTCACTTTGGCTTAGCATTCGAGGATTACACTCACTTTACTTCACCGATTCGTCGTTATCCAGATCTATTAGTGCACCGTGCTATTAATCGTGTCATTGATAAAAAAAGTAGAAAGCCTAGCAAGAAAATGCATGAGACTGGTGAACACTTGTCAATGACTGAACGTAGGGCTGATGTTGCTTCACGTGATGTTGAACAATGGCTTAAATGTGAATATATGCGTGACAAAGTTGGAGAGACTTTTAATGGCGTTATTTCTGGTGTTGCTGGCTTTGGTATCTTTATTGAGCTCACTGATGTATTTGTAGAAGGTATGATCGCCATGCGCGATATGAAAGACGATTACTATATCTTTGATGATATTCATCATCAACTTAAAGGTGAGCGTACTGGTAAAGTCTACCAACTCGGTGACACCATCAAGATCCAGATTGCTTCGGTTAATCTAGATGATCGGCAAATGGTATTTACACCAGCTGATTAGTTTAGTTAATAAAAAAGGAGGCTTTAGCCTCCTTTTTTAGTGCAATAGGTCAACGACTAATCAGTAACAGCACCCTCAGAGGCAGACTTAGCCAACTTTGCAAATTTAGCCAAAACACCCTTGGTGTAGTTTGGTGCTGGTTGTGTCCAGTTAGATAAGCGTTCATCAATGATTGATTGATCGACCAATAATTCTAAAACGTTATTTTCAGCATCAATTAAGATTTCATCGCCATCTTCAACCACGGCTAAGACGCCACCTTTAAAGGCTTCAGGGGTAATGTGACCAACCACAAAACCGTGTGTGCCACCAGAGAAGCGACCATCAGTAATTAGAGCTACTTTACCACCCAAACCTTTACCCATGACGGCAGAAGTAGGAGCGAGCATCTCACGCATACCTGGACCACCCGCAGGGCCTTCATAACGAATTACAATAACATCACCGGCTTTAATTTCATCATTAAGCACGGCTGCAAGGGCATCCTCTTCGCGACCAAAACATTTAGCCACACCCTTAAAGCTTAAGCCTTCTTTACCAGTGATCTTTGCAACTGAACCTTCAGAAGCTAGATTGCCTCGTAAAATTCTAAGGTGTGAGTCTTTTTTAATTGGATTATCAAGTGGTCTAATAACATCTTGTAAATCATTATACGGTTTAACATCGGCCAAATTTTCAGCCATTGTTTTGCCAGTGACTGTCATGCAATCACCGTGCAATAGTCCAGCATCTAGTAACATTTTCATTAAAGGTAGAGTTCCGCCAATAGCCACTAATTCACTCATCATATATTTACCTGATGGCTTAAGATCAGCAAGTACTGGTACATTAGCACCAATACGAGTGAAATCATCAATGTTTAAGTCAACACCAGCAGCATCAGCCATGGCGATTAAATGTAGTACTGCATTGGTTGAACCGCCTAGGGTAATAATAAGGGTGATGGCATTTTCGAATGCCTCCATGGTCATAATGTCACGTGGCTTAAGGTCTTTTTCAAGTAAGTTAAGAACTGCTTCACCTGCACGAATACAATCTCTATCTTTATCAGCTGAAATTGCATCTTGCGCTGAAGAGTTTGGTAAGCTCATACCTAAAGCTTCAATGGCTGACGCCATAGTATTGGCAGTGTACATACCACCACAAGAGCCTGGACCAGGAATGGCTGTTTTTTCAATATTTTCAAGCTCAATTGCATCAATGGCATTGTTGGCAAATTGACCCACTGCCTCAAACACACTAACCACGTCAGTATGGTTTTTACCTGGTTGAATCGTACCACCGTAAACAAAAATACTTGGACGATTAAGACGTGCAAGACCAATGATACAGCCTGGCATATTTTTATCACAACCACCAATAGCTACTACGCCATCAAAGCCCTGACAACCAACTACTGTCTCAATTGAATCTGCAATTACCTCGCGAGAAACTAGAGAATACTTCATACCCTCAGAACCCATAGAAATACCATCTGAGACAGTTATAGTATTAAAAATTACACCTTTACCGCCGGCACCATTAACCCCTATTTCAGCTTCATCAGCGAGTTTATTAATGTGCATATTACAAGGCGTAACCATCGACCAAGTGGAGGCAATACCGACCTGAGGTTTTTTGAAATCTTCTTTTTTAAAACCCACTGGATAAAGCATGGCACGAGAGGGTGCGCGCTCATAACCGTCAACGACTAGAGAGGAGTATTTTCTTGTATTAGACATAATGTAATTCGTTTACTAAAAAAGATTAAATTTTAGACTAAAATGGCAGGTTCTATCTACGTTTTGAGTCTGTATTGAATAAAGCTGAGCAAATTTTAGAATTGATTGAGCCCTTTGTGAAGGAAGGTAAGATTTTGCCTAGAGCTTATGATCAAATTGTTGACAATATTGACGATTTTATTTTGTTGCACAATTCTGGCAAGCTGGTTGCTTGTGCAGGCTTAAAAGACTGCAAAGAAGGAAAAATGGGTGAAATTTATGCCTTAGCTGTGTCAAAACAAGTGCAAAATCAAGGTTTTTCAGCTAAATTACTCGATGAGATTATGCAAAAAGCACGCATTTCAAATTTTTCCAAAATTTTTGCACTTACTAAATACAATACACAGTGGTTTTTTAAGTATGGATTTGTGCAAATGAAAATTGATGAGCTTCCGATCAAGCGTCAAGCCTTATTTAATCATCAACGTAATTCTTCTATTTTTTTTAAAGATGTCAATTAAATATGCAAATTAATGAACGCATCAGAGGTTATTTGCCCGTTGTTATAGATATCGAAACTGGTGGTTTTAATGATAAAACCGACGCTATGCTTGAGATTTGTGCGATCGTAATCGGTATTGATGCTAAGGGCGTTTTTTATCCTAAAGAACCGCAACACTTTCATATAGAGCCTTTTAAGGGTGCTAATTTAGATCCGAGTGCGTTAAAGTTTAATGGCATTGATGTGAATAATCCTTTTCGTATGGCAGTCAGTGAAAAACAAGCTTTGGGTGAAATTTTCACACAGGTAAGCGCTGAGATTAAAGATGAAGAATGCACCCGTGCAATATTGGTAGGGCATAATGCTTTTTTTGATTTGGGTTTTTTAAAAGCGGCCGCTGAGCGCTCTAAACAAAGCAGCCCATTTCATCAATTCTCAACATTAGACACTGTTAGTTTATCAGCGCTTTATTATGGTGAAACTGTGTTGGCAAAAGCCATGCGTATAGCTAACATCGAGTGGGATGATGCCAAGGCACATTCAGCACTATATGACACGCAAAAAACCGCCGAACTATTTTGTCAAATTTTCAATGCACAAGAGTACAACTAATTTTTTTGTATTTGATGCCTATATCGATTATTGATTAATACTTATTGATTGAGCTTGTGTCCAATCTTTAATTTCTTTAGTAAGTTCTGTAGCTGACTTGCCTTGAACACTAATTGGCTCGCCAATTACTACTGAAATAATTCCTGGGTGTTTAACAAAACTACCCTTAGGCCAAAGCTTGCCCGCATTATGAAAAACAGGCAAAATGTCGCAACCTGTCTTTTTGGAAATGGCAATAGCACCATTTTGATATTCTCCCAATTGCCCATAAGGCTGACGCGTTCCTTCAGGATAAACTACCACAAAAATACCTTCTTTAAGTCTATCAGCACCTTGTTTAATCATCTTTTTAAGGGCTTTTAGTTTCTCACCACGGTCAATAATAATAGGCTTAAGTAATAGCAAACCCCAACCAAAAACAGGTATCTGTAGTAGTTCTTGTTTTAGCACCCAAGTTTGGTGTGGAAAAATTTTTTGAAAGGCTAATGTTTCCCAAGTGGATTGATGATTAGAAATAATGACGCAGGCGGTATTTGGAATGTTTTCTTTGCCAATAACGTTGAATTTGATGTTTAATGTAATGCGCAACCACCACATGCAAAAGAATGACCACTTTGACAAAATAGCATAACGAGCTTTAAGTGGAATAAAGAACAAGACCAGTGCAATTGTGACTAGGACAATAAGAACAATAGCTGAGCCTAAGAAATATAATAATGATCTTAAAAACAGCATAAGTACTTGTTAGTGTAAACGTTATAATTCATAGACTTAAGATTTTAATGGTTTTGCATGAATATTAACACTATTCTTTTTGATTTAGATGGCACACTAATCGACACTGCTCCAGATTTAGCCTACGCACTTAATACTTTGTTATTAGAGAATGGATTTAGTGAAAAACCTTATGAGCAAATCAAGCCTTTGGTAGCCTTTGGTGGTAAAGCCTTGATTCAGTTTGGGTTTGATTGCGATGAGTCCCATCCTGAATTTAGCAATAGACACCAAAAAATCTTGAAAATCTACACTGATAATATTGATCAATTTTCAAAAACATTTAACGGCATTGATGCGTTATTAGAGGACGTTAAAGATCGGAAAATGTTTTGGGGTGTTGTGACTAATAAGCCTGAAAATTTAACCCATTTATTATTAGATAAATTAGGATTAAAGCCTGATGTGGTCGTCTGTGGGGATACATTAGAATATAATAAGCCGCATCCTGCACCACTGCTTTATGCTTGTGCACAGCTTGGCGTTTCACCTCAAGATTGTTTGTTTGTTGGTGATGATAAGAATGACATAGTGGCAGGTAAAAATGCCAATATTAAAACTGTGGCTGTCAGCTATGGCTATGGCAAAGTTGAACAAAATTGGAATTATGATTATTTAATTGACTCACCCGGTGAGTTATTAGCACTTATTTAAGGAAATATTAATGGATATATTGAGTTTATTGTTGGGATTATTGCTCGGCGCTATTGTTGTTTACTTCTGGTTAAACAACAAAGTTCAATTATTAAAAAGCGACAACATTCATCTTGAAGTCACCCTGCAAGAAAAAGCCAAGTTTTACGAGCAACAAATTGATCTAATTGCTATTGCCAAGGATCAAATGAGTAAAGATTTTAAAGCGGTGGCAACGGACATCATTAAAAACGATCGTAATGAACTTCAAAATAGAAATACTGAGTTACTGACACCATTACACTCTCAGTTAAAAGAGTTTCGAGATAAGATTGAAATCATTACAACCGAGCAAGTTAAAGAGCGTGCGAATCTATCTGCTCAAATTGATAATTTGAAAAAGATGAGTTCTGATGCGCAAGAAACCACTCAAAATCTAACCAACGCCCTAACCTATGATAACAAACAGCAAGGTGACTGGGGTGAGATGATTTTAAGTAGTATTTTATCCAGTTCTGGTCTTAGAGAGGGGCATGAGTTTGATACACAAAAGCAATTTAAAAATGAACAGGGTGAGGCCTTTAAGCCTGATGTAATACTACATTTACCTGAAGACAAAGATATCATCATTGACTCCAAAGTATCGCTTAAAGCCTATAAAGACTACATCGCTAAGCAGTCGGATCAATCGTTATTAAATCAACACGTAAAATCAATAGAGGCGCATATTAATGGTATTAGTATTAAAGAGTATGAAAACCTAGAAGGCGTATCAACACTGGATTTTATTTTTGTGTTTATTCCTATTGAATCAGCACTGTTAGTAGCATTAGATAAAAAGCCTGATTTGTTCACCACAGCATTGAAAAAGAACATTGTCTTAGTGTCGCCATCAACTTTAATGATGAGCCTTAAAACAGTGCATCACATTTGGCAAACTGAACGTCAAAATCAAAACTCTGAAGAGATCGCTCGTCAGGCAGGGGCGATGTATGACAAGTTGTTTGGTTTTATTAGCTCAATGGATGACATCGAAAAACACCTTGATAGAGCTAGCAAAAGTTACAAGGAAGCACGTGGCAAGCTATCAGATGGTAAAGGTAACTTAATTGGACGTGCTGAAAAACTCAAAGCATTGGGTGTGCAATCCAAAAAGGAACTTAACTAATGGACATCTCAACCAACTATACGATCACCGCAGGAGAGCTAAAAGATAAAGTCATTTTGGTCACCGGCGCCAATCGTGGCTTTGGCAAGGCGATGACGCTTGATTTAGCCAAGGCGGGTGCTACGGTGATTATGCTTGGGCGTGATTTGGGATCAATGGAAACAGTTTATGATGAAGTGGTTGATTTGGGTTATCAAGAGCCCGTACTGTATCCACTAGATTTAGAAGGCGCAACACCTGAACATTATGAGCAATTACAAGCAAACTTGTTTGAGCATTTTGGTCAATTAGATGGCCTTGTGCACAACGCTGGCATTATTGGCACGATGATGCCGATTGAGCAGTATGACATTAAGCTGTGGTATTCAACCATGCAAATTAATGTCAATGCACCGTTTATGCTCACCCAATTTTTAATCCCAGTGCTTAATAAGTCAGACGATGCTCGCATACTATTTTTATCTTCATCAGTAGGGCGTACAGCCAGAGCTTATTGGGGCGCTTATGGTGTGAGTAAATTTGCTATTGAAGGATTAAGTAAGACCTTGTCAGAAGAATTGGAAAAAACTAATATTAAAGTTAATTCGCTTGATCCAAAACGTATGCGAACCAAAATGCGACAAACTGCTTATCCGGCAGAAAACGCTGAAAAAAATCCATTGCCAGAGTCTATGTCTCCAGCGATTGTTTATTTAATGAGTGAGAGTGCTAAGTCGCTAAATGGCGAGCAATTAACGTTGGAGATCAGCAGTTAGGTGTGGATGAATGGTTTTTAAGATTTCTTTAAAAACTTGATCATTACCAGCAACTACATTACCCGTTTCTAGGTATTTATCTCTGCCAGAGAAATCACCAACAAATCCGCCTGCCTCTTTAACCAATAGCACGCCAGCGGCAATATCCCAAATATTGAGTTCAATCTCCCAGAATCCATCCATACGACCGGCCGCTAAATAAGCCAAATCTAGTGCAGCAGAGCCCGCACGACGAATACCAGCCACTTGCGGATGAATCGCTTTAAACATGGCTAAATATGCATCCAGATGCTGTGGTGCTTTGAATGGAAAGCCTGTACCAATTAGGGTGTCTTCAAAACCTTGTGTTTGTGTTACGCGTATTCTTTGATCATTCAAATAAGCACCGTCACCTTTTGATGCAGTGAACATTTCTTCTTTAAACGGATCGTATACCACAGCGTGTGTAGGAACGTTGTTCTCGTATAAGGCAATCGATACCGCGTATTGTGGAAAACCATGCAAATAATTAGTGGTACCATCAAGCGGGTCAATAATCCATTGAAAGCGCTCATCGCCTATTATTTCGCCATTTTCCTCACCCAGGATTGAATGTTCGGGGAAGGCATATTTCAACTCGTCTATAATGGCATCTTCAGCAGCCTTATCTACCTCTGAAACAAAGTCATTTGCCGCTTTATTCTCAATAGTGAGAAGGTCGATTTGATTGTGATATCTTAAAATGATATCGCCAGCTTTACGTGCAGCTTTAATGGCAATAGTAAGCGTAGGATGCATAATTAGACATAATGGAAAAAAAGAAATGAATTATACCTTTGATAAGGTTAGAGTGGTAATGGTTAACACCACTGAGCCGGGTAATCTCGGCGCAGCTGCTCGTGCCATGAAGAATATGAATCTATCAAGGTTATATTTAGTGAACCCTAAGGGATACCCCTCAGCAGTTGCTACGGCACGTGCTAGTGGTGCTGATGACGTCTTGGCAAGCGCAGTTGTGTGTGAATCATTAGAAGATGCCTTGCAGGGTGTTCATCTAGTAATAGGTGCCAGCGCTCGCCAGCGCAACATCAAATGGAAGCAGATGGATGTAGTGGATGCCTGTGCTGAGATACAAAAAACCAACGCCGTTGAGAATCAAGAAGTTGCCGTGGTATTTGGTACAGAGAAATACGGCCTAACCAACGAAGAGCTTGATCTATGCCAAGTGCTGATGACCATTCCCGGCAATCCTAATTATTTCTCTCTGAATGTGGCTTCGGCTATTCAAGTATTTGCCTATCAAAACTATGTATTCAATACTGAAACTGAGTTTGAAAAAAGTGCTAAGGAATTAGCTAGTTTTGACGAACTGGAGAATTTTTACACCCACCTTGCTCAAGTGCTTGAGCATATCGAATATTTTGAGGAGAAGCGCCCTAAGGAGTTACTCATGCGTCGTTTGCGACGATTCTTTGGCAGATCAGAGCCTGAAAAAGAAGAGGTGGCGATTTTTAGAGGAATCCTAAGAAATATTAAGCCTTTTAATAAAGAATAAAACAATAAAAAAAGCCCGAATAAATCGGACTTTTTTGTTGTTAGTTTTTAAATTGAATGAATTAGCCAATCAGCTTATTCATGCGCTTAACAAATTCAGCAGGGTCTTTAAGCTGGCCACCTTCACTAAGAACTGCTTGATCAAAAAGTACGTTAACTAAATCTTCGTCAACTTTAGTTTTAAGTTTTTTTACTAGCGGATGGGTTGGATTAATTTCAAGAATTGGCTTAGTTTCTGGTACATCTTGACCAAAAGACTTCATGATTCTTTCCATATTGCCACCCATTTCATTTTCATCAGCCACTAGGCAAGAAGGGGATTCGCTAAGACGATTAGAGATTTTTACTTCTTTAACCTGTGCTTCAAGAATCTTGCTAACTTCTTTAATTACTTTTGCATAGCCTTTAGCAACTTTTTCTTTATTTTTCTTCTCTTCTTTAGAATCAAGATCTTCTAAATCACCTTTGGCGATTGATTTAAGTGGCTTACCTTCAAACTCAGTGAAGTTACTCACCATCCATTCATCCACACGATCAGACAGTAGTAATACCTCAATGTCTTTTTTCTTGAAGATTTCTAAATGTGGTGAACCCTTAGCGGCTGCATATGTTTCAGCAGTAACGAAGTAGATTTCCTTTTGATCATCACCCATGCGTTCGATGTAATCAGATAGTGATACAGTTTGGTCCTCGCCATTACCTTTAGTAGAGGCAAAACGTAGAAGGCCAGCAATTTTGTCTTTGTTGGCAAAATCTTCAACCACACCTTCTTTCATGACCATGCCAAATTCTTTCCAGAATTTTGCGTAATCTTCTGGCTTGTTTTTAGCCATTTTCTTTAATGCAGACAAGATACGCTTAACACTTGCTTTACGAATGGCATCAACTACTTTACTGCCCTGTAAGATCTCGCGAGAGATGTTTAGCGATAAATCAGCTGTATCGATAATACCTTTAACAAATCGCAGATATAAAGGCATTAATTCTTCATTATCTTCCATGATGAATACACGCTTAGCATACAGCTTGATACCACCTTTGCGTTTAGGCTCCCACATGTCGAATGGGGCCTTAGATGGGATAAATAACAATGAGGTGTACTCTAAGTTACCTTCGACTTTATTGTGTAGTTGGGTTAGTGGTGCTTCAAAATCATAAGTTAATGACTTGTAAAATTCATCATAATCTTCTTGTTTTAGATTGCGCTTATCTTGCGTCCAAAACGCATTAGCTTTGTTGACTGTTTCGAATTCAATTTCATCGGACTCTTCTTCCGACGGCTTGACCATCGTGATTGGCACGGTGATATGATCAGAGTATTTTGAAATGATATTACGTAGACGGTAATCGTCTAAAAATTCTTTTTCTTCTTTCTTAATATGTAGCGTAACTGAGGTGCCGAAATCTTCAACAGTAACGGTTTCTAGTGAGTATTCACCTTTACCTTCTGAAGACCACTCAGTACCGTTAGCTTTATCATCACCTGCTTTACGAGTGGTTAGGGTTACTTTATCAGCCACAATAAAGGCAGAATAGAATCCCACACCAAACTGGCCAATTAAGTTCGAGTCTTGAGATTGTTTATCGTCTAAACCTTGTAAAAACTTTTTTGTGCCTGAGTTAGCAATGGTGCCGATATTTTCTATGACTTCAATTTCGTCCATACCAATACCATTATCGCTGATGGTAATAGTGCCCGCATCTTTGTCTACATCGATGTGGATTTGTAATTCTTCTTTGCCTTCAACCAGCGCATCATTTGAAAGTGATTCAAATTTAAGTTTATCAATCGCATCAGAAGCATTTGATACCAGCTCCCTTAGAAAGATCTCTTTGTTGGAGTACAAAGAATGGATCATTAAATGTAATAATTGAGAGACTTCAGTTTGGAAGGCGTGTGTCTGTTTTGTAGTCATTTATATTGTCCTTATAGTTTGACGTAAAATACATTGATATGGACAAAGTACAAAAAATCAAGGGCTATTTTGAATAAACAGATCGATCAATTTATTTTGTATTTAAAAGTTGAGCGTCAGTATGCACTAAATACTCAGCAGGCGTATGGACGAGACTTACTACAATTACTGGATTTTACTCACCAACATGGCATCAACAGCTGGGCAGATTTGACCAGTGAACATCTTAATTTATTAGTGATGAATATGCGCCATCATGATATTAGTGGTCGCACTATTCGTCGTCACTTATCCTCAATTCGTGGATTTTTAACTTACCTGGTTAACCAAAATTTATTATCAAGTAATTGTGCACTAGGGTTGCAAACTCCTAAGGTGGCTCAAAATTTACCTAAAACGCTTGATTATGATCAATTACTGCAGATGCTTAGCCTTAGATCTAAGAAGCTCTCAGAACTGCGAGATGTGGCCATTGTAGAGGCGATCTATTCTTGCGCTCTTAGGGTGTCGGAATTAGTGGGTCTTGATGTGAATGATGTGGATATTGATCAAGGTTTTTTAAGTGTGATGGGTAAGGGCGGTAAGATGCGTCACACGCCTTTGGGTGAATCAGCACAACAAGCCATTACTCATTATTTACAAAAGGCGGGTATCGATCAAGGCGCATTATTTTTAAACAACAGACAGGCAAGAATCAGTGTTAGAGCTGTGCAAACTATGATTAAAAAACGCGCATTAGAAGTCGGCATTAAAATCAATGTACATCCGCATATGTTGCGTCATGCAGCAGCTACACATTTTTTGCAATCCAGCCATGATCTACGTTCCGTGCAGGAGTTTTTGGGGCATGAGAGTATTAAATCTACGCAAGTATATACACATCTTGATTTTTTAGAGTTGTCTAAAGTGTACGACAAATGCCATCCAAGGGCGAAAAAATTACCATGAATTTTAAAGCTAGACTGGCAGCTAAGTATTTAAATATGGGTGGTGTGATTAGTCATCCTACCGATACCATTCAAGGTTTAAGCTGTCTGCCAAGTTTCGAGTACTCAATACGTCGAATATTGCAACTTAAACGCCGATCAGCAGCCAAAGGATTAATACTGTTGGCTAGTGATGTGAGATATTTCACTGATTTTGTGGCAGATGTATCGTTATTAAAGAACATAAAAAATACCACCACGCCAACCACTTACTTACTGCAAGCAAGCAAACAGACCTCCAAACTACTCACTGGTGAGTTTGATACAGTGGCGATTAGATTAACCGATAATGCTTTGATTTCACAACTGTGCAAAGCTACTAATAGCGCATTGATTTCAACCAGTGCTAACGTCACTGGTAAACACAGTGCAACCAGTGTGTTAAATTTAAATGTATTTTTTCAAGGTGAATTAGATTTTATTCTTTCCCCGCAAAACTATAATAACAAACCTTCAAGCATTATTAATTTACAAACCGGAGAGCGCCTAAGATGATTGATCAAGTTAAAGCTTACTTATTAAGTCTGCAACAAGACATCTGCGATCAACTTGAGCAAGTGGATGGTAAGGCCAAATTTATCAAAGATAATTGGGAAAAAGAAGGTGGTGCTGGCGGCGGACTCACTCGAGTACTAACTGATGGTACTGTGTTCGAGCAAGCTGGGGTAAACTTTTCGATTGTCCATGGTGACAACATGCCAGCCTCAGCTACAGCGCTACGACCAGAGCTAGCAGGGCGTAATTTTAGTGCTTTGGGTGTATCGTTGGTAATTCATCCGCACAATCCTTATGCACCAACCTCACATGCTAATGTGCGATTTTTCATTGCTGAGAAAGCAGGCGAGGATCCGATTTGGTGGTTTGGCGGTGGCTTTGATCTGACACCTTATTATGGTTTTGATGAAGATGCAATTTTTTGGCATCA
>DTVJ01000155.1 GCA_012963565.1 Piscirickettsiaceae bacterium | reverse complement strand
AGTTAATATTCTAATCAACGTTGTTTTACCTGCCCCATTTGGTCCTGTAACTACCGTTGTAGTACCACTATCAATTTTTAAATTTAATGATTCAAATAATGGTGTTGTAGCGCCAGGGTAGATACTCATTATATCGCCCAATTCAATTCTGCCACTATATTTTGACAATGCAGAACCTGAGTTTATATCCATTGGTAACTTAGAAAATTCATCAACCCTTTCTTGAGCTTTTTTTGCCTCAGCAAATAATAACGACAATTGTGTTACCTTTGTGATAGGAGATAATGCACGAGAAGCAAGAATATTTACGCCAATCATTGCACCTACACTTAAAGATCCTTCCACAACTTGCATAGCACCTATAGCAATCACTGACACACTCATCAATGCAACCACACCTTGCAATTTTGAGGCAACATTTGCTTGTCTAAAAGCAAGTACCCTTTTTAAACTTTGTATTTGGGCTTGTTTTTTGTTCCATTTTTCTAGTAACTTTCTCGTGCCATTAAATACCCGAAGCGTGTCAGCACTATCAATTGCATCCACTAACATTCCACTTGCCTCAACGTTAAAACCTTGCAATTTCTTAGTTTGATTCTCAAGGGTAGATCGACCAAAAATTGCAATCAATATAGATACTACAATTGCAATGATAACAACGATAGCAAGTGTAGGACTAATTAGATAAATTGCAAATAAAAATAACAAAGAGAAAGGCGCATCAAGCAGACTAATAATATTTCCTGCACTACTGGCAGACCTAACCACATCCATGCCACGAACCATCTCACTTTTAATACCAACAGGTATATGCATAATAGCGGAAAACTTAGTATGCAACATGGTGCCAAATGACTGTTGATTAAGAGATTCTTCCTGCTGTTCATTAACAACACCAGCCAAACGCAGACGAATACGTCGAAACCCCTGCTCAAAAAATACAGCTATTAATACGCCAATAGTTAAGGTGGCTAAGGTTTCATCAATTCCATATGAAACATAACGATTTAGTACCTGAATAACAAACAATGGCACAGCAAGGGCCAATAGATTAACAAATACAGATGAAAGGGTTAGCTCGACAGCCAAAGTTGTCTTGCTAAAGAATAGACGTAGAGTGTCTCGCATTAGGTACTATTTATACGATTCTATTAATTATGATTACAATGTTACAAAAATATAGTCAGCAGTTGAATCAATTTCATTAACTGAGGTTAATCCCATCATTTTAATCGCAATATCGTCAGCACTTAAATTACCATCACCATCAGCATCAACAAATATCCTAGCATCAACGCCATCACTAATTACAGCAACAGATAAATCACTACCACCATTATCAAAGAAGTCTGCTGGATTTATATTAGAACTCCATGTACCTGTGGCAATTGGGGACTTAGACAAAATTGAACCTACATCATGCAAGTCTAAATCAGTATTATTCTCACTAAATTTAACCTTATCAAAACTATCAAAGCCTTTAATTTGATCCCAATTACCATTATTACCCGAGTTTACATATTGACTATCGTTAAGTTCTGTATATTTAAAAATATCCGACACTCCATCTGCGGCAATTGAGTTTGTATTACTTAT
>DTVJ01000154.1 GCA_012963565.1 Piscirickettsiaceae bacterium | reverse complement strand
ATCCTTTGCGCTAACCCTTATGTTAAGGGTGTGGGTTCTGAAGAAGAGGACTTTACGATTGCTGGCCATGCTGATGGTAAATATTTAGTAACCTTTGACCCATTGGACGGATCTTCAAATATCGATGTTAATCTTTCTGTTGGAACGATCTTCTCTATTCTAGAAGCTCCTGATGACAATCGCAGTGGTGACGATCAAAATATTTTCTTACAACCTGGCAGTAAACAAGTTGCTGCTGGTTATGTTCTTTACGGCCCTTCCTCATTGCTTGTAATGACAACAGGTAAGGGTGTTAACTTATTCACACTAGACACTAACATTGGTGAATTTGTTCTAACTAAAGAACAGTTAAAAATCACTGAAGATACTGCTGAATTCGCAATTAACATGTCCAACCAACGTTTCTGGGAGCCAGAGATGCAACAGTATATTGATCATTGTCTGCAAGGTGAAGAGGGTCCTCTAGGTAAGCGTTATAACATGCGTTGGGTTGCTTCTATGGTTGCAGAGGTTCACCGTATTCTCATCCGAGGTGGTATTTTTATGTACCCTTATGATAGTCGCGATCCAACGAAAGCTGGTAAGCTTCGTCTTATGTACGAAGGTAACCCGATGTCTATGATCGTTGAGCAGGCTGGTGGTCTCTCCTCTACTGGTCATCAGTGTATTATGGACGTAGAACCTCAAGATATTCATGACCGTGTGCCGGTTATCTTAGGATCAAAAAATGAAGTGAAAAAAGTAGTTGCTATGTATGGTGATTATATTACTAAATCATAAAAACTTAATTCTTTTGATTGTTACACATCTTGATTTTTTTACTCTAAAGATTAGAATATTTAGCTAAAGGTATAGGGGGTGATGATCCACTCTTGAGAATCGCTTACATCAATCACAAAGCACTTAGCACCACCGTGATTGCGAATCTCTCCGGCTGCACCAGGGTTAATCACCCAGGGTGTTTTGTCTTTATCAATGACTTGCTTATGGGTATGTCCATAAACAATCACTTTGGCATCAGGATAAGTTTCTCTTAGTGAGTCATGAGAAGGCTGGTGATGCCCGTGTTTATGGCCATGCTCAATCACTATCTTACCGCCAGGCAGGTCTAACATCTCTACTTCCTTAAAATCAGCCAAATGTGTGTCATTATTACCTTGTACGGCGACAAGTTTTTGTTTTGGATTAAGTTTTTGTAGCACCTTGATATCAACAATATCACCAGCGTGAATGGCGATATCACATTGATTGATCACCTCAACGACGCCTGGATGAACAACACCATGTGTGTCTGAAAGAATACCGATTTTTTTATTCATTATTTTTAACAAATGTGCATATTAGAAAACGTTAATTATTATACCTTAAACTTTATTTATAGCTGTGAATCATATTAATAAGTAGTAAGTTTATTTTGTTAAAACAAGCACTTATATTGCTCAAGAATTAAGTCCGATTTTTTTTAAAAAACAGTTCAATTTCAAGTATTTTCCTTGGCATAATATATGCGTTTATTCAACGAATAAACTTGAGGAAAAAAAGATAAATTCATGACAAAAATGGTTTTATTTAGACGATATAACAAATAGGAGATTAAC
>DTVJ01000153.1 GCA_012963565.1 Piscirickettsiaceae bacterium | reverse complement strand
TCCTCATGCTCCAAAATATGGCAGTGGTACATGTATGGTGTTTTTGCATCACTATATTTTGGAAATTTGATTAATACTTGCACCGTTTCATGTGGACGCACTAACACCGTATCCTTGTATCCTAGCTCATGACCAGTCACGCCTCCTTGGCGATTAACAACTTTAAACTGCACATTATGTATATGGAACGGATGCGCCATCATGGATTTATTCTCAATCACCCATAACTCAGTACTGCCTGCTTGAACCACTTCGTCAATACGATTAATATCCATAGATTTTCCATTAATCTTTAATAGGTCATGAGAGCCAGACAGCGCACCAAGCATTAACATTGGTCCCATATTCATCTGCAGTTTCATGATGCGTTTACGAGATACATTAGCTATTGTTAAAGGGTCATGTGGCACCAAATTTACTGGGATCTTACTGGTAGAAGACTTAACATTAGTGGCATTGATTTGAAAAATGTCAAAGTTTTGCTGCTCACCCCTCATCATTCCCATCATTCCCATGCCTGTCATGCGATTCGCAGAAGGCTGTGTTGACATGTGGTGTTGTAATATTGGCATTCTGCCATCAGAGACATCAACTAAGATTTCAACCCTTTCTGCGGGTGCTATTTTAATTGAACCAGTTTTAATTGTTCTTTCTAACAAGCCACCATCACTGGCAATAATATAAAACGGACGTTTATCATCAAATCTAAGGCGATAAGTCCTAGCATTAGAGCCATTTAACAATCGCAACCGAATTAAAGATTTGGTTGCATTTAGAACAGGATTTTTCACACCGTTCACCAGTATGGTTTGACCCATCATGCCCATTAATTTATCACGGGTACTAGCAAGATAACTAAACGACCCATCTTGATTAAATTTTTTATCTTGAATAATCACTGGGAAGTCATCAACGCCGTACTCTGATGGCAAGTTTAATGCTCTTGAGGGTTGATCATCAATAATAAACATGCCGGCCAAACCATGATAAACATGCTCGCCGGTTTTGTGCATTTGATGCGCATGGTACCAAAGTGTCGCTGCTGGCTGAATGATATCAAATTCACTCAACCAAGTGCCTGACGGGCTAATAGGCTGGTGAGGTCCACCATCTGCCTTAGCTGGTAATTTAGCACCATGCCAATGTAAGGTGGTGGTTCTGCTAATTTTATTTCTAACTTTTATGTGAACTCTATCACCTTTATTGGCCCGCAAAGTAACACCAAGAAAAGCTTGGTTAATGCCTAGAGTTGAGGTGAGTCGATTAGGAAAAATTGCACTCTTGCCCGATTGAATATTAAGGTCAAAATACACATCCTTTCCAGAACGTTTGCCCAATTCTAAATGAGGCACCCTAAAAACATTGGAAGATAAAAAACCTTTTGCCTGTAGTAATTGTCTAGGCAATACGGCAAAAGCTAAAATTGATTGGACAAATTGTCTTCTACTTAGCATTCGCTTTTATTATTTATGATTTAAATCTTGTATCATACTTTTGTTGTAATTCACTTGGCCACAAACTGTGGATATAATCAAGTAGCGATTGTTTTTCATCATCATTCAATCGGCTTCTAAAAGCTGGCATTTGCCCACCAATCTTAACACCG
>DTVJ01000152.1 GCA_012963565.1 Piscirickettsiaceae bacterium | reverse complement strand
AATGACTTACTCTCTGAGGCCAATCTAGTAAAAGATGAATTGCACATAATGGAAGGAAATTGGAGATCTGCACTGCACGACATCGTTAACGATATCTCATCAATAGAAGAAAGAGAAATCTATGAAAAGGTTATTCGTCCATACAACGACAATATTCTTAAACACCTACGAGAACTGGAAGAGCGCCTCTCTTATGAAATTGTCAACCAGCCACTCGATGAACTATATTCCTTTATTAAAGACAAGATTGTTAACAACACTAAGTTACAAAATACCCCTACTACCTTTGCAATAAAAGCAGATGAATGGGCAAACTCTAAACGTCAGATCTCTATTGACAAAAATAAACTATGGGATATCATTCGCAACATCATTAACAACTCTATGACTGCAATTGACCTTAAAAGAATAGCCAGGATAAGAAACAAAGACAAAAACCCATTTTCTCCAGCCATATCCATCCATTTTGTTTTTCAAAATAGCTATCCAGTCATTAAAATTGAAGACAATGGTGGGGGAATAGAGAAAAACAAACTACAAAAACTATACCAAGAACCCGTCTCATCTCAAAAGAGAGGCAATCAGTCTGAGGGGCAAGGTACTATGCTCATTAAATTTTTTGCTGAAAAAATGTCCATTAAAACCATCCCCTCAAATATTCAAAACCATCAGGGGAAAGGACTGCAAACACTACTTATTCTGAAATCAAAACCCATGCTAAATTAAATTTTCTATGCCAAACAACCTTACCAAACCATTAGTAATCTCAGTTGTGGATGACGAGCCAAGAATCCACGATGTGGTAAATAACACACTGATCAGCGCAAATATCGCAGAAACAATTGATGACTTTTTTGATCCAGCTTCCTTCCTAGAGGCACTGGCAGAACACAAAACAGAGCCGGAACTACTAATACTAGATGTTCATTTCGAAAACACAGGCCTTAGTGGAATCGATATCATTCCCTTCATTCGAGAGACTCACCCCTACCTACCCATCATTCTACTCACGGGAATGGAAGGAATGGAAATTGAGCAAGCTCAAGATTATGAATGCACCTACTATATCCCAAAACCCATTGACCCACAACAGTTAATACGCATGATTCGCTACTATTTAGGCTTGGGTGAGAAGTGTGGCAAGCGACTGGAAACCATTCAAGAAGCTTTTAGTGAGTACGACCAACTCATCGACATCCTTGAACAGGAGATACATGCAGAAAAAACCAGTCAAACAACAGAACCTAAACAAGCAACAAAAAAAGAAGAGACTGGAGCCAACAAAAGCACTGAGCGCATACTAGAAATCTTACAAGGCGTCATTAAACAATATGAAATGTTGTCGAGTTTTTCTAAAGACTTAACCAATATTTTAGAACAAGATTTTCCCACAGGAAAACGCATCATCGACTCCATCATAACTTTAGACAAGGAAAGCTCAATGCCCGGTCACAATATCCATAAAGTACAAGGAGCTGATAATGTCTATAGTTTGCGCCTCTCTCACAAAATTAGACTGTTTTTCTACCAACCCGAAAAACAAAACTGCCGACGTCTACTACGCATAGACACACATCACGACACAAAAGGGATGGATAAATGGTTAAAAAA
>DTVJ01000151.1 GCA_012963565.1 Piscirickettsiaceae bacterium | reverse complement strand
CTGGCGGTTCTGTTTATAACACAGGCCCACTTGACGCAATGGGTACGGTATTCTCACCAAACAGATGGGCAGACTACTACACTTGTGTTGAAGGGCAATTTTAGACTGTACACAGACAATAAAAAAGCCCGCATCGCGGGCTTTTTTATTGTCTATTGAAAATTGATTATTAGATTTCAAGTAGAGAATTTTCTTTCTCACTTAGTTTTTCATCAATTGATTTCACATGATCATCGGTGATTTTTTGAATATTGTCTTCTGCTTTGTGTGCCTCATCTTCTGAAACCTCTTTATCTTTTAATAATTCTTTAAAGTCAGAGTTAGCATCACGTCGGATGTTTCTAACGGCAACTTTGGCTTGTTCAGCCTCATCTTTAACCACACGAACCAATTCACGACGACGTTCTTCAGTGAGTGGTGGTAATGGAATGCGCATCACTTGCCCCATGGTTTGTGGGTTAAGTCCTAGATCAGAAGTGATAATAGCTTTTTCAATCACCGCAACCATGTCTTTTTCCCAAGGGGTAACCTTAAGTGTGCGTGAATCTTCTGCACTGATATTGGCCACTTGAGAGATAGGCACGATCGAGCCATAATAATCAACCTGAATTTGCTCTAGTAGAGATGGGTGCGCGCGACCTGCTCTAATCTTACTAAAGGCATTTTCTAACGTTGCAATGGTTTTGTTCATGCGTTCATTGGCATCTTGTTGTATTTCATTTAACATAACTATTTCCTTGAGATTGCTTCTCTTCTAACTAATAATGGTGCCTAACGGTGCACCTTTTAAAATATCGGACAGTGTATCGGTATTTTCCAACATGCTAAATACACAAATATCTAAGTGATGTTCACGACATAGGGCAAAAGCTGCAGTATCCATAATTTTCAAATTCTTTTCAATGGCTTCATCAAAGCTTAACGCCTGATAACGAGTCGCTTCAGGGTTTTTCATTGGATCGTCAGTATAAACACCATCTACTTTAGTGGCTTTAAAAACAATATCAGCACCAATTTCAATACCACGTAGAACTGCACCAGTATCAGTAGTGAAACATGGACTGCCTGTACCGGCTGAAAAAATCACCACTTTACCATCGCTTAGCGCTTGTTTAGCCTTGTTGTGATCGACTGGATCACAGACACCACCACCAATTGGAAAGCCCGACATGACCAATGCATCTACATTGTTTCTTTTGCAGGCATCGGCGATAGCCAAAGCATTAATCACGGTAGCTAACATACCCATATGATCACCAGTAATACGGTTCATGCCAGCTTGTGCGAGTGCTGCACCTCTAAAAATATTACCACCACCAACAACAATACCCACCTCAACATTTTGATCGAGTGCAGATTGGATAATGTTAACTACTATATTAAGCGTGTCTGGATCGACTGTATTGTCAGCGCTAGCCAAGGCCTCGCCACTGAGTTTTAGCAAGATGCGTTTATATTTACTCATTTATTGACTAAGTCGTTAAATTATTGATGATTTTACATTGCATGGGCTTTATAATGAACCCTTTGTCCGACATATTTTTACCGTATTAGAATGGATCAGATTAGTATTCGTGGCGCCAGAGTCCACAACCTAAAAAATATAGATATAGA
>DTVJ01000150.1 GCA_012963565.1 Piscirickettsiaceae bacterium | reverse complement strand
AATGCATTTGTCATTGTAGTATCCAACCCTGTTGATGTATTGACGTATTACGCCATCAAAAAAGCCAACTGGCCACGTAATCGTATCATGGGACAAGCCGGTATTTTGGATTCAATGCGCATGTCTAGCTTTATCGCCATGGAAACGGATTATTCAATTAATGACATTCAAGCTATGGTACTGGGTGGACACGGTGACACTATGGTGCCACTACCAAGATTTACCACGGTTAGCGGTGTTTCCATTGAACATCTGCTCGACCAACAAACCATTGACCGACTTGTTCAGCGCGCTCGTGATGGTGGCGCAGAAATTCTCAATCTCAAACAAAAATCCAGTGCTTGTTTTGCACCTGGGGCAGCCGTTGCGACTATGGTTGAGGCCATTGTGCATAACAAGAATAGATTACTACCTTGTATTACCATGCTTGAAGGTGAATATGGACAAACTGACATTGCCATTGGTGTACCAGTAGTACTTGGTGAAAATGGTGTTGAAAAAATAGTTGAACTGGATTTCACTGATGCAGAACAACAAGCCTTTAATACTTCAGCTCAAGTCATTAAAAAACTCATTGAAGAAATTTAGCTAAGAATACGATTCATTCTTGTAATATTTTGAAGTGTGATATTTTTAGGGCAAACACTTTCACAATGTCGATGGTTTGAACAACTACCAAAACCTTCGATTTCCATCTGCTCAAGCATATTCAGTGCACGCTCATCCGTTTCAATTTCACCTTGAGGCAATAAGGCTAAGTGTGATATTTTAGCTGCTACAAACAGCGTTGCACTGGCATTAGGACAAACCGCCACACAAGCACCACAACCAATACAAGTGGCTGAGTTAAACGCCTCTTCTGCATGATGTTTTTCAACCAACATTTCGTTTGCCTCTGGCGCTGAACCCGTATGCACTGACACATACCCGCCCGATTGAATAATACGATCAAATGACGATCGATCAACGGTTAAATCTTTAATCACAGCAAAGCTATTAGCGCGCCACGGCTCAACCCATAATTCTTGTTGATTCTTGTATTCACGCATATAAAGTTGACAGGTAGTCGTGGCTATTTTTTTACCATGAGGATAACCGTTAATTACCAACGAGCAAGCACCACAAATACCTTCACGACAATCATAATCAAATACGATGCAATCTTCATCTTGAGCAATGAGTTGCTCATTTAATTGGTCCAGCATTTCTAAAAATGAAGTATCACCATCAATATCATCGATTTCATAGGTTACAAAATCACCTTTTATGCTTGCAGATTTTTGGCGCCAAATGTGTAATGTGAAAATCATTTGTAATTTCTCACACTAGGCTTTATAAACTCAAAGTGCAGATGCTCTTCATGCAATACTGGATCTTGATCTTGCTGATATTGCCATACTGCCACAAACGAGAAGTTTTCATCGTCACGTTTTGCCTCTCCATCTGCTGAAAGATATTCCACTCGAGCATGTGCACCGCAAGATTCTTCTCTATTTAGCGCATCCTCACACATCAATTGCCCGAGCTCAATAAAATCAGCCACCCGTCCAGCATGCTCTAAGGTTTGATTAAGATCTTTATCAACACCAGTGATTTTAATACTCTGCCAAAATTCAA
>DTVJ01000149.1 GCA_012963565.1 Piscirickettsiaceae bacterium | reverse complement strand
GCACTACCACCATTGCCAAAGATTAAAATTTTTCCACCATTCTGAAGGCTGTCAATACATAAGTTTGCTGCAATCTCAAGCGGGCCAGCAATGTATTCTAACGTCGCCTGAGCGGTTTTTAAATGTTCACTAAATTCAAATTCAATAATTGATTTCATGATTATTAGCCTTGTTGTTGTATTTTCTGGATGGTTTTGGTGGTACTCTTGCCATCGACAAATTGTACCAGTTTTAACTCGTTGGCAATATCCTGCCCAACCACTTGCTTGCCTTCATAGTCGCCACCTTTAACCAAAACATGCGGTTTAACGGCTTTAATTAAGTCATAAGGCGTGTCTTCATCGAACACCACGACATAATCTACCGCCTCAAGTGCAGCCAGTATGTAGGCCCTATCTAATTGTGTATTAATAGGGCGTCCTTCACCTTTAAGTGATGTTACAGATCGGTCAGAGTTAAGTCCTAATATCAATACATCACCATAGCTCTTTGCAGTTTCTAAGTAGCGTACATGCCCTGCGTGCAATATATCAAAACAGCCGTTGGTAAAGATAATTCTTTTACCTCTGGCTTTTAATTCTTCACTTAAAGTGGTAATTTCACTTAAAGTTTTAATATGTTCATCACTGGTAGACTTATTAAGACTGGATTCGTATTCAATAATTTCATTTAAGGTAGCGGTGGCAGAGCCAATTTTCCCTACCACAACACCTGCTGCGAGGTTGGCAAACTCTACCGAATCATCTATTTCATAATTGCATGCTAGTGCAAAACCTAAAGAAGCAAGCACTGTGTCGCCCGCACCTGTTACATCAAACACTTCTCTGGCTACAGTAGGGTGCGTGCGCAGTTTGTCGTCATAAATTGCCACCCCTTGTTCGCTAAGGGTAATGAGTGAAACATTTAAATCGCATTGAGCCTTAAGTTGCGTAATGGCCTGAGTGAGGCTGGCTTCATCCTTAATGTTAATTTGCGTTGCTTCGCTAGCTTCTTTTTTATTCGGTGTGAGTAAAAAAGCACCTCTATATTTTGAATAATCTAAGCCTTTCGGATCAACCAGAACTTTTTTGTTGTTTTCGTTGGCAATAGTAATTAACGCACTTGTTAACCCTTTAGTTAAAACCCCTTTGCCGTAATCTGACAATAAAACGCCATCATAATTAGCAATAATCCGCCCAAATGCAGCTAAAACTTTTTTTTGTGATTCACTGCTAATTTCATCTGTGCTTTCTCGATCGTATCTAACCACTTGTTGTTGTGAGGCAATAATTCTGCTTTTCTTGCTTGTAATTCGGTCTTTTTGAGTGATTAAATATTGTGTATCAACACCAATATCGCCAAGCAACACTTTTAATTCATCGGATATCTCACAACCGCCAATCACACTAATAACATCAACTTGCGCACCCAGTGCATTTAAGTTGTTAATCACATTGCCCGCACCGCCAAGTACTGCACTTTCGCTTGTAATATTCACCACTTGCACTGGCGCTTCAGGAGAGATGCGTTCGCATGAGCCCCAAAGGTAATGATCGATCATTAGATCGCCAATGACTAATAATTTGGGCGATTCTCCCTGAAAATCAATCATGAAATATCAGTGCCATGCAAGCGTTTAA
>DTVJ01000148.1 GCA_012963565.1 Piscirickettsiaceae bacterium | reverse complement strand
GCTTGCTCTAGTTGTGTTTGTAGATCGTCCTCTTGCGTCTCTTCTGATGACGTATCAACGCTTTCGTCTTCTATCTTTTCAACGGTTTGTTCTTTGGTTTGCTTTTTTGTCATTGTATCGTCCAACTAATGTATATTTATACCTAGAATATTAATTAAATGTTTCGTGTTATATAGGGACTATTTTAGAGAATTCAATCTTCATTATTTAGATAAATATTATTATGTTTAATACAATCGGCATTATCACCAAACCGCACGACCCTATTAGTGATGGTAAAGCGCGTGAGCTGTGTGCGTTTCTTGAGGAGCAGGGCGTTGGCGTGGTGTTTGAGTCCGAACAAATCGCTGAACAAGCGGACTTAATTATTATTGTAGGCGGTGACGGCAGTTTGCTGAATGCGGCACGCTCTTTTGTTGACAACAATATTCCAATTCTAGGCATTAACTTAGGCCATTTAGGGTTTTTAGCGGATGTTTCGGTGGACAACATGTTAACCGTTGTAACCGAGGTACTTAATGGTGAATTCACCAAAGAGGAACGCTGTTTGTTGTCGTGCCAAGTGGAGCAAGATGGCAAAATTCTAAACCATTATTTAGCATTGAACGATGTGGTTGTCCACCGTAAAGAAACGTTAAAAATGATTGAGTTTGATGTGTTTATCGATGATAAATTTGTGAACAATCAGCGTGCTGATGGTTTGATTGTGACTACACCAACAGGCTCAACTGCTTATGCTTTGTCTAGTGGCGGTCCGATTATGCATCCAGGTGTTAACGCCATTGGTCTGGTGTCAATTTGTCCTCACACCATGAGCCACCGTCCTCTTTTGGTGCCGGGCGACAGTGAAGTGGTAATCCGAGTCAAAGAATCAGACGAGGGTGCAACTGTTAGTTTTGATGGCCAAACTTCATTTCCCATGATAGCTGGGCAAGACATTCGTGTGCGTCAACACGGTAGTTTTATCCATTTATTGCATCCAAAGAACTATGATTATTTTGATATTATTCGTTCCAAGCTGCATTGGAGCACCAAGCTGTAATTACCACGTAACATAAGTCATGTTATCTCAATTATCGGTCAAAAATTTAGCAGTTGTTGAAAAGTTAGATTTATCTTTTGAGTCAGGCATGAGCACTGTAACTGGCGAGACCGGTGCGGGCAAGTCTATTCTATTACAAGCACTTAATTTGGCGCTCGGTAGGCGCGGTGATTCTACCCTGGTGCGCCATGGCAAAGATAAAGCCGAAGTTAGTGCGGCATTTGATATAACCAATCATCAAAAAATTCAGCATTACCTTCAAGAACAATCATTAGAAGATGAAGGCGAGTGTATTTTGCGCCGTATTATTGGTAGGGACGGACGTTCAAAAGCATTTGTTAATGGCATCAATGTGCCTTTGTCGGTGATGAAGGGGGTGGGCGAGCTACTGATTGATATGCATGGTCAAAATGAACACCAGTTATTGTTGCGTCCTGATCAACAACGGGAGTTACTTGATGCTTATGCAGGTATCAGTGAAGATTGTCTTGAGTTAAACAAGGTAGTGACACAGTACAAAGATATCAGCAGTCAGATTGATGAGTTGAGCAACAATCAAGACCTACAGATACAACAACAGGCATTATTACA
>DTVJ01000147.1 GCA_012963565.1 Piscirickettsiaceae bacterium | reverse complement strand
ATTCTATCTGCACGGAGAAACTCTTAGTTTTTTCGCGATTTTAGGCACGCTAGCGCTGGTTGGTGTTATTGTCAATGACTCGTTAGTACTGGTAACACACCTTAATTTCTTAAAAGCTAAAACGGCTAATAAGGATACTCAGCCATATGAGTGGATAGTCCAAGGTGCAAAAGATCGCCTAAGAGCCGTTGTTCTTACAACGTTGACCACATTAGCTGGCGTAATTCCATTAGCCTATGGTATTGGAGGAACGGACTTTATCTTACAACCAATGGCGTTATCATTAGGCTATGGACTATTGTTTGGCACAGTAATGACTTTAGTATTGTTACCATGCTTGTATCTAATTAACCATGAATTTGTTAATTGGGTAAAAAACTTTAGAAAGATATCTTAAGGTTTCAAAGTAACCGTTATTGGTGGTAGGCATACTTTATCACTACAAGCCTGAAGTGATAGTTCTAGTGTTGGTGGTGTGTAACTCTCTGAGTGATTTATTAAGTCAAATTTAATTTTTACCTTGTCTTTATAGATAGAGATCTTGTCTTTTGAGAAACCCAATTTGGCCAATTCACCTACTGGATAAGTTAAATTATTGATTGTCCAATTCTTAGTATCTACATTCGTTACTTTAGTGGCAATCAGTGAATCTTGTAAAGGCTGATTAGAATTAATATGCCAAATTGGATCGAGGCTCAGATCAACCAAGACCTGGTTATTCATGAGTTTTTGTGTATGAATACGAATACGTCCATCATAAGCATATTGCACCGCAGATACTTCACCATTAGTCGCATTGTTTAATCCTTGTACAAATGAAGTGTAACTATAAGGGCCTTTTTTAATGAAACTGGAGACTGCTCCCAGTAATTGTTGAGCCTGAGTCAAATAGTCCTTGTTACTGGTTCGTTGGGAAAGTTTGACTAATACTTGGTAGGCAATGCCATTTGCAGAAGGTAGTGCGTCATCATAGAATTGTTTGATACTAAGGTTTAGGTTTCTTTTTCCAGCACTCATATTAAAACCAAAGTTTTCCTTATCCCAGAAAATTTCATTCATTTGTTCGACGAGTTGTTCTGCTCTACCCAGCCAAACTGAATCATGGGTCTGATCAAAGACAGCTAATAAGGCATTAGCGAAATAAGCGTAATCCTCAAACAGTGCGGGTGTCGACAGACCTTTGTCAATTGACACACGGTAAAGCTGTTCGTTTTGATAAAAATGATCAAATAAGTATTGTGCAGTATCAATACCTACTTTGAGGTAATTCTGATTATTAAAGGCTTGCCCAGCTTCAATAAAGCTATGAATCAATAACGCATTCCAAGACAGTAACACCTTGTTATCTGTTAGTGGCGGTATACGCTGACTTCTGGCTTTATAAATTGTACTGATGAGGTTATCCATTGCCTCATAATCAGAGGGTTGTAGCTGATTCACGTCATAAAAACGGATCACATTCTTGTCTTCAAATTCTGTGTGTTTTGAAAGGTCAAACCACTTTGATGCCAGTTGAAATTGTTCTGCTGTTAGTATCGGTTTAAGCTCATTAGCTGACCAGACGAAAAAAGTCCCTTCTTCACCTTCCGAGTCGGCATCAGTAGCGGATGTAAAACCCCCGTGTTGATCTTGCAGTTCAG
>DTVJ01000146.1 GCA_012963565.1 Piscirickettsiaceae bacterium | reverse complement strand
AAGGGTTCTAAGGTTTACGTTGAGGGTAAATTACAAACCCGTAAATGGCAAGATAAATCAGGAGCTGATCGCTACACTACGGAAGTGGTAGTATCAGGCTTTAATGGAACACTACAAATGCTTGATCGTCGTGATGATGTAGGTGGCGCTTCACAGCAGTCTGCCCCGGCACCAAGAGCCGCAGCACCAGCTGCTGATCCAATCACACCAGTTGATAACTCAGGCTTTGATGATGATATTCCGTTCTAGCCTGTATCATTTCTAATTTTACAAAGTTTGGATGATAAAAGCCTGCAGTAGCAGGCTTTTTTATATTCAGATCTTATTTTTAATTACAACATTAAAATAATCACACTGAGTGCTCTATTTAGAATGATAATTAAATAAATTAAATTCTTTATTTGTGTTGTACGTCACTGTCGGATAAGGATCAAATCGATTTCCCATCTCCATGCCAGGAGAGCCGGCAGGCATACCTGGTGCACTCAAAACTTTAACATCTGTTGGATTCATTTTTAAAAGTTCATTAATATCGGTTGCAGGTACATGACCCTCGATAACATATTTACCAATTTTAGCCGTATGGCAACTTCTTAACTTCTTAGGCACGCCAAAATCATCCTTAATTGATTGCATATTTTGAGTGTTATGAGTGACCACACTAAAGCCATTTTCCTTTAAATGAGAGACCCATTTTTCACAACAACCACAGGTTGGGGATTTCCATACTTCTATTGTTTCTCCTGAGTAGACCGTGGAGCTAAATGTGAGTGCTGTAGAAAAAAAACTGGCAGTTAAAATAATATGTAATTTATTGATAATGTACATGCTATATGTATTTATAAAATAAATAAATTTTAACCTATTTAGAATAGGTAGAAAAATAAGATATGGGGGGTATAAGAAATGGTCTAATCGCATTGCATTGTTAAAACGCTTGTTAATTAATTCAATCTCATTAGTGCATTTGGAAACGTCACCAAGACTACTGGTAAATAATATGCTAAAGTATTAACATAATCGTTAATACTTAAATTGTTATGTCTCTTACCTTTATTAAAAAAATAATAGTTATGTTCAGCCTATTTGCCTTATTCTCTCAATCACAGGCCTCTATCCAATTAGGCCAGAGTGCGCCGAATTTCACTTTAATTGATCAACACAATACTCAGCACACTCTAGGTGATTATCAAGGTCAATGGGTGGTCTTGTATTTTTATCCTAAAGACGACACACCAGGATGCACGACAGAGGCCTGTAGTTTCCGTGATGCAATCAATCATATTGTTGCCAAACGTGCGATTGTATTTGGCATTAGTCTAGACGATGTGGAATCACATCAACAGTTCTCTAAAAAAAATAAACTACCTTTTTCAATCCTATCTGATCCAGGTGGGAAAGTGGCCAAACAGTATGATTCTTTAGCAGATTATTGGATTGTAAAATTTGCCAAAAGAAACAGCTTTATTGTTAATCCAGCCGGCAATATTGTTAAGATTTATAAAGGGGTAGATCCACAAACTCATGTCCAAGAGGTGCTTAAAGATTTATCTGCTTTGCAATAGATTTAAAAAATAATTAATATTATTTTTTGTTGTTAATGACATCTTTCAATGCTGATCTGACCTCTGCGTAATCAAATTTAAAGCCTAATTGTAGTAATTTTGTAGGAATTACTGATACACCCTGTGTTAACACCTGAGAGCCCTCACCAAATAATAATTTAATCTGCCATTTGAATAATGGCAATAAAAAAGGTCTGTGTAACAAGCTTGCTAGAGTTTTGCCAAATTGACCTTGTGTCACTGGATTTGGAGAGGTTAAGTTAAACACACCTTGTAAATCTGGATGCTCAATAGCATAAGAAAATGCCTTAAGCAAATCATCCACATGGACCCATGAAAAACACTGCTTTCCACCGGCTACTGGACCACCAAACCCCAATTTGAACGGTAACAGCATCTGGCTAAGTGCACCCCCTTTAACTGATAACACGACCCCAAATCTAAATATTAAAACATCCTTGGAAAGGTTCTTTGAGTGTTTTTCCCAAGCAACGACCAGGTCAGATAAAAACCCAGTGCCTGGATGTTTATAGGATTCATCGAAAGGTTTATCACATGAAGATTCAGGATAAAATCCAACCGCTGAAGCACAAATAATACGTGGTTTACTTTTTAACAAATCAAGAGAGGTCTTTAACTGCTTACCCGTTACAATCCGACTATCCCAAATTTCTTGTTTATAGGCTGAATTCCAGCGCTTAACAATATTGGCACCAGATAGCTTAATAATTAAATCTCTATCTTGTACTAGTTTGTTCAAAACATCCTGACTAACAAAGGCCGATCGACCAACACATTCAACTTCATGATCAGTAGATAGGTGTCGCTCTAATGCACCACCAATCAGCCCTGTACCACCCAAGATTAAGATCTTCATCATGCCTCCAACAAATTCACAAACACTTTACTACGCTTTTCCAAACTCACCTGTTAATGGAACAAAAATATAATCACCCATATAAGTTTCTTCTAATTCTTCATTGTGCTTAACACCTTTAATCATTTTTTGCGTATATGCAGCGCCAACGGGAGCAACTAAAATACCGCCTTCTACTAGCTGATCAATCAAAGCCTTAGGAATCTTGTCACAAGCAGCAGAAACAACAATCTTGTCATATGGCGCCTGTTTATCGTATCCTAAGCCACCATCCCATTGTATTACTTCAACATTATTTATCTTAGCTTTGCTTAAATTTGTTTTTGCAAAGGTTACTAACTCTGGCACAATTTCGACTGAATAAACTTGATGAGATAGTTGACTTAAAATTGCCGCCTCATAGCCACTACCAGACCCAATTTCTAGTACTTTATCCGTTTTCTTAAGCTCCAATGCATCAACCATCGTTAATACTGTAGTTGGTTGACTGATTGTTTGCCTATAACCAATACTCAATGGACCATCATAATAGGCTTGTTCTATGGAGTCTTCAAGTACAAACATTTCTCGAGATACCGCCTGAAATGCCTGAAGTACTTTATCGTCCTTGATCAGCTTATTTTTTTGTAATTTCTTAAATAAAGTAGCCTTCTTCATACGATTAACTATACTCCATCGATGTAGTTATGCGACATGAACCTTATTAATTCAATTTATTTGGCGTCAAGACGTAGATATTACCACGGTCTGTTGAAAAATAAACCCAACCCTCTGGGCTTTGAACAAGTGCCCTAATACGCTGATTAAGATCTTCTAGTAAGCGCTCTTCTGCAATTGCCTCGCCTTGCTCATTCAACTTGATTCTATTAAGATGGCGAAGTTTTAAAGCACCGGCTAACAAATCACCCTGCCATTCTGGAAAAGCATCACCGGTGTAATACAGTAAACTGCCCGGTGCAATAGAGGGTACATAATATTTAACAGGTTGCTCCATGCCTGCTTTTTGAGTGCCTTCACCTACAGAGACTGGCCCCCAATATTCTTTACCGTAAGAGATGATTGGCCAACCATAATTCTTACCTTTCTCTATTAAATTAATTTCATCACCACCCCTAGGTCCATGCTCAATTGACCACAGGCGTTTGTTATCATTATCCCAAGCCAATCCTTGCGGATTACGATGACCATAACTCCAAATTTCAGGTAAAGCATTGGCTGTATCAACAAAAGGATTATCTATTGGAATATTGCCATCACGTTTGAGTCTTAAAATAGACCCCGCATGCAAGGTTAAATCCTGGGCATTTTCTCTAATACCACGATCGCCAATGGAAAAATAAATATACCCATTATCATCAAAGGCGATCCGACTGCCATAATGGACATTTGTCTCAGTGCCAGAGTGTGTTAACAATAAATCATCCCAGTCTTGTAATGTACTGCCATTCAAATGTGCTCTAGCTAATGTGGTGACACCTTGACCTTGAAGTGACTTACTATAGGTAAAATAAATCCAATCACCCTGAATATAATCAGGTGCTTTAGCTACATCTAACAAGCCACCCTGACTTTGTGCCACTACTTTTGGCACTCCTGTCAAATATACAACCTTGCCAGACTGTGTATTGAGTATGCCCGCCTTTCCCGCTCTCTCGGTAAATAATATCTCATTATCTGAAATGAAAACCATACCCCAAGGTATGCCTAAGTCAGACCCAACTTGCCTAAGCTGATAGGTTGTAGCAGAAACAACCGAAGAGAGAAAAAGAATAAGCAAAGAAGTGAAAAAAATTCTAATAGACATAGTAAAAAATAGTTAAAAAAATCTTTTAAACTCAACAAAAAATAACCACTACTCTTTCGTAGATGTTGATACACCAAACACTGCATACGCAGGGCACCAACTTATCAACACTTCAGAAATTAGTACAATTCCGACCAGTCCCCACCATGAGTTTAAATAAACACCTGCGCCAATAATAGCAACTCCAAGAATCGCTCTAATAATCTTATCTGTGCTACCTAAATTGCTTTTCATTTGGTACTCCTTTGTTTAGTTGGTTTCTTATAATTCTACTCCACTACCTATGTATTAATATGTTTTATCTATTGTATTAATCATAGTGCGAACTTCGCTTGCAACCTCTTTTGGGTCTGGAAAGGTATTTGCATCTATACGTAATACATTTGCTTGCTCACTCTTTGTAATTGGCTCTGGATAGTGGAGTTGTTTTTCCAAAACACTGGTATCTGCATCTGAAACATTGCCCTTCTCACCTGTTCTTTTTCGAACACGCCTACGAAGTTCGTCTTCATCAACTTGTAAATCAATAACAACAAGTGGTAGATTTTTTTTATCAAAGGCTTGATAAAATTTAGAGCGCTCTTGTGCTTTGATAAAAGTTGCATCAATCACAACAGAATATCCATCTTTAATGATCGTTCTGGTTAGGTCTAGTAATCGTCCATAGGTAGCTTTATTCGCTTCCTCAGTGTACATTTGTCCCTGTAATGGTGGCTTAGAAATACCATGGAATAAACCAAACAAACGTTTTCTTTCAACGTCAGAACTAATACGAACCGCCATTAATAATTCCGAAAGGCGAACAGCAAGAGAGCTCTTACCACTACCTGATAATCCATGAAGCATAATTACACTTACCTGAATAGGCTTAGTATAACAACTTGCTAATTCTAAATAATTATCTACTTCAGCTAAGGCAAGACTCTTATGTTTGACATCACTTAATTGAGAATATCGAAGAGCTGCCACCTTGGCGCGAACAGCAGCACGGTAAGTACGATAAAAATTCAACAACTTTAATCCCTTATAATCTCCACTTAAATATAGATATCCATTTAAAAAACGCCAAGCAAGTCCTGACTTCCCTCGACTTTCCAAATCCATAATCAGAAATGCTATCTCGCTCATAACATCAATCCAACGAAGGTTGACATTAAACTCAATACCATCAAAGATTTGCACCTTTCCTTTCCAGTGCACCATATTCGCTAAATGCATGTCACCATGACATTCTCGAATAAATCCACCTTTGAGCCTCGACTCTATCTCATCAAGTAAATTCTGCCATTTTGACTGAGTCCACTGCTGTAGTTGCTCGGAATATTCAACAATGTCCTGATCTTTCAATTGTTGCTTGATTTGAATAAAGTTCTCAAGAGCAAATGAAAGAATTATATCTGCGCCACCATATCCAGATTCAACGCTAGCCACTGCTGAATTCCTATGGAACTCTGCTACACATGAAGTCAATTCATCAATCCACTCATCTCTCCAAAGATTACTGTCTTTTTGTTCTAATAATGTATCCAACTCCATCTTCCGATCAAATCGATGCATACGTACAGCGTATTCAATAATATCCTGTTGTTTGTCGATTTGATTATCAAGGACAAGAGCACGTCCATTATTTATAGTAATGGGCACAACATCTATATAAATATCACGAGCAAGCCTTGAGTTAAGACGCACCTCTTCCTCGCAAAAGAACTTGCGCTTTTGGAGTGTCGAGAAATCCAAAAAACCTAGATTAAGTGGTTTTTTAATTTTATAAGCGAACGCACCAGCTAAGAAAATATGAGATATATGAGTTTCAACATGCTCAACCTTATCAACTTTATCAGGATAGGCATTTGGATCTAATAACTGCTGTTCAACATTAACTTTATCCATATAATCACCATAGGGAATTTTGTTGGTGTATGAACTTTTCTAATTGTCAAAAACCCAATAGCAGTCAAATTAAAAATACTACGTCACATTCATAATTCAAACCACTTTATCATTTCAGACTAACAATTCAAAAGTTTCTTATACTCTTTTTATACCGTGGTTATACATTCTAGTCATACCCTTAAATCCACGACTATTTAACTTAGACCAAGGCTGAATCTCTTGTTGATAACCTTTATGCCATGGCTGTGTGATTTGGGTACCAATCTTTGCTTGCGTGTGCACCGACTGGGCATAGTCCTTAGCCCACGATTGTGCTGCCATAGATGTACCGGCTGTTGACATTGTTGCCGCGACAGCCACCGCTATACTTTTAAACTTCATACTGCCTCCTCTTTATTAATGACCTACCTTAACTATACGCCTCATTGTAGGCCGAGACAATACAAAAGAAATTAATAATTCCTATCATTCACACACTTAACAACTCATCCCAATTAGTCGTGTAACGATTCGATCTAAACGCCGCCCTTGGTAACCATTTACCTTCACCCATTTCACTTCCGTAGCGTAGTGCATTTT
>DTVJ01000145.1 GCA_012963565.1 Piscirickettsiaceae bacterium | reverse complement strand
CCATTCGAAAGAAAGATAAGCAAGCCGAAATCACATTAATTTCGCCTAAGGCGGAGCTGGTTTATATGCCAAGTCTGATTTGGGTTCCATCGGGTGCTGCCAGTAAAAAAGATATAGTAGTGCCACTGGGTAATTTTTTTAAACGTATGAATGTTCTTCATGTGCCAGCTAAGGTGACTGGTTTAGAAAATGACGGTCGCACAGTAATCACCTCAATTGGTCTATATGAAAATGATGCGTTAATTATTGCTTCTGGTGGGCGATTTATTAAGAAGCTTCCAGGTATTGAAAATTCTATTACCCCGTGTGAAGGTTTGGTCGCAGCCGAAAAGATTCGTGATCGATTGAGTGAAATGGATAGCGGTAATATTGCTATTGGTTTTGCGGGAAACCCTAAAGAACCAAGTGCAATGCGTGGTGGACCAATGTTTGAGTTTCTGTTTGGTATTGATACGCAACTGCGTAAAGAGGGTAGACGTGATAAATTCAATCTAACCTTTTTTACTCCCGCTGAAAAACCTGGTGCACGCTTAGGGGAAAAAGCAGTTAAAGGTTTACTCGGTGAGATGAAAAAACGTAATATTGCCACTCATCTAGGTAATAAGATGAAAGCTTTTGAGGCAGGCAAGGTAATCACCGAAGGCGGTGAGTTCGATGCTGATTTAATTTTATTTATGCCAGGTATGACCGGTAATCAATGGTTTGATAATACCGATCTTGCTCGAAGTGAAGGCGGAATGTTAAAGGCTAATAAATTTTGTGAAGTGGAAAATGCTAACAAAGTATTTGTCGCTGGAGATTCCGGCAGTTATCCAGGTCCAGAGTGGATGCCAAAACAAGCACATATGGCAGATTTGCAAGCCGAGGCTGCTGCTAAAAATGTCTTAGATCTGCTAGATAAAAAACCAGCCAGTCATACGTTTAAGATTGAACTCGTATGCATTGTAGATTCAAACGACAAAGGTATGTTTGTTTCGCGCACACTTAAAGGTGGATTGGTGTTACCAAATTTCCGAGTTATGCATTGGGGTAAGCAATTTTTTGGTTGGTGGTATTTGCGCCAATATAGATAGGAAAATATATGACAGATTGTTTGTTTTGTAAGATTGTTGCTGGTGACATTCCAGCAGATAAAATCTATGAAGATGAGAATGTTTTTGCGTTTCATGATATTGGCGCACAAGCACCTCACCATTTTTTAGTAGTACCTAAGACACACGTTACCACCTTAAATGATGTCAATGACGAGGCCTTAATTGGAAAACTATCACTGACCGCTATAAAAATAGCCAAAGACTTAGGTTTTTCCGATGATGGCTATAGATTAGTGATGAATTGTAACAAACAGGGTGGGCAATCTGTCTACCATGTTCATCTGCATTGTTTAGGTGGTCGTCAGCTCACTTGGCCGCCAGGTTAAATCCCTATTCTTTTTAGGTTGCATTTCTTTATATTGAGGCTAAAATTCAAGCCTTAATTTTTCTTATATTTTTATATCATGAGTAACGAATTTTTAGATAGACACATCGGCCCAAGTAAAACAGATGTTAATACGATGTTGAGTAGTATTAACTGCGCTTCAGTAGAAGAAGTGATAGCCAACACAGTACCAGAGAGTATTTTATTTGGCAATCGAATGGCGGTTGATGAAGGCTTAACTGAGAGAGATGCACTTAATTTAGCGACTTCACTGGCTAATCAAAACCAACTATTTAAGAATTTTATTGGTCAAGGTTATTATGGCACATTAATGCCGGCTGTGATTCAACGTAATATTTTAGAAAACCCAGGCTGGTATACGGCTTATACGCCTTATCAAGCAGAGATTTCTCAGGGTCGATTAGAAATGCTACTTAATTTCCAGCAAATGATTATCGATCTGACTGGTATGGATATTTCTAACGCATCTTTACTAGATGAACCAACTGCCGCCGCTGAGGCGATGATGATGGCGAAACGTGCCAATAAGAAGAACAAATCTAATCGCTTTTTAGTGGATAGCAATACACATCCACAAACCATTACGATTTTACAAACACGCGCGACACCATTAAACATTGAATTGGTGATTGAAGATATTCAAGACAATGATTTTAATGACTGTTTTGCAGCGCTTATACAATCACCAGGCACAAATGGAGAAGTACGTGATTTAACACAGGATATTGCTAAAGCAAAAGACAGTGGCGTGCTAACGATTGTGGCTTGTGATCTGCTGGCATTAACGCTACTCAAAACCCCAGCCGAAATGGGAGCAGATATTGCAATTGGCAATTCACAACGTTTTGGTGTGCCAATGGGTTTTGGTGGACCACACGCTGCCTTTTTAGCGACACGCGATGAGTTTAAGCGCATGGTTCCTGGTCGTATTATTGGCGTCTCTCAAGATGTTTTGGGTAATCCAGCGATGCGTATGTCACTGCAAACGCGTGAACAGCATATTAGACGTGATAAAGCCACGAGTAATATTTGTACAGCACAAGTGTTATTGGCTGTTTTGGCAGCTGCTTACGGCGTATACCACGGCCCAAAAGGCTTGAAAAAGATTGGTGAAAAAGTGCATGCTAAGGCGATTAACCTAGCCAAGAGTTTGACTGACGCAGGCTTTGAACTGGTCGCTCAACAATTCTTTGATACCCTGACAATCCGTACGAATGAGGCAACATCTTTATTTAATAAAGCACAGAGTCAAGGTATTAATTTAAGATTGATTAGTGATTCTGAGTTATGCATTGCCGTTGATGAGACGACGACTGAAAATGACTTAATAGAACTTTTAAGCATTTTTTCGATTGAGTCGTTGGCACAAGGTGATGATACTGCTGTAGCGAATTGTTTGAGAAGCTCTGAGTATTTAACACATCCTGTGTTTAGTAGTCATCATTCTGAAACTGAAATGATGCGTTACTTGAAGCGTTTAGAAAATAAAGATATTGCACTAAATCATTCAATGATTGCTCTGGGTTCTTGTACGATGAAATTAAACGCTGCGGTGCAGATGTATCCTATTAGTTTGCCAGGTTTTTCAAGACTTCATCCGTATGCGCCAATAGATCAAACTCAAGGTTATCAGCAATTATTTAAAGACTTAGAGCATGCGTTGGCCGAAGTTACTGGTTATGACGCAGTGTCATTGCAACCTAATGCGGGTTCTCAAGGCGAGTTTGCAGGCCTATTGGCGATTCATTCTTATCATCAGTCTCGTGGAGATCATGATCGTAATATTTGCTTAATTCCATCATCAGCGCATGGTACTAATCCTGCGAGTGCAATTATGGCCGGTATGAAAGTGGTGATTGTGAAGTGTGATGAATCAGGCAATATTGATATTGACGATTTAAAATCCAAAGCAGAAAAACACGCTGACAAGCTCTCAGCCATTATGGTGACATACCCATCTACCCATGGTGTTTTTGAAGTGGAAATCAAACAAGTGTGTGACATTACTCATACTCATGGTGGTCAAGTTTATTTAGATGGTGCTAATTTGAATGCCATGGTTGGTATTACGCGTATGGGTGAATTTGGTGCAGATGTATCACACATCAACTTACATAAAACCTTTGCTATTCCACATGGTGGCGGTGGTCCAGGCATGGGTCCAATTGGTGTGAAAGCGCATTTAGCAGAATTTTTACCAGGCAACCCATTAGATAGAAATTCCAACGCAGTGTCGGCAGCTATGTATGGCTCAGCTTCAATTTTGCCAATTTCATGGTCATATATTAAATTGTTAGGCAAGTACGGTATGCAGCGTTCTACTGAGGTTGCCATTGTTAGTGCTAATTATATTGCCAATGAACTTAAAAGTTATTTCCCAATTCTATACCAAGGTGATAATGGTTTTGTTGCGCATGAGTGCATTATTGACATTCGTCCACTTAAAGAGGTGAGTGGTATTTCTGAAGAGGATATTGCTAAACGTTTAATGGATTATGGTTTTCATTCGCCAACCATGTCGTTCCCAGTAGCAGGCACATTGATGATCGAGCCAACTGAGAGTGAATCATTACACGAAATGAATCGTTTTATTAAGGCAATGGTGAGTATTCATGATGAAATTCAAAAAGTAATTTCAAGCGAATGGGATAAAGATAATAATCCATTAAAGAATGCCCCTCATACAGCACTTGAAATGGCTGGAGAATGGAACTACCCTTACTCAAGAGAAGAAGCGTTATACCCAGTGGAATCGTTAAAGCATAGCAAGTATTTTCCGCCAGTGAAACGCATTGACAATGTGTATGGTGATCGTAATTTATTCTGCTCGTGTATTCCCACTGAAGACTTTGCCTAATTTAGTTTTCCTAGGCTAAAAGTTGCATTAAAATAACTCAAAACTTTATCATAAAAGTTGAGTTATTTCCAGGGGGAGAATGAACCAAATTGGTCTTGAGCAGCAAAGCGTAGCAGAGTTTAGCGAACGCGCTTATCTTGATTACTCGATGTACGTCATCCTTGACCGTGCATTACCTTTTGTTGGCGATGGTCTCAAACCAGTACAAAGGCGTATCATCTACGCGATGAGCGAGTTGGGTCTCAAATCCACAGCTAAATTCAAAAAATCAGCCCGTACCGTGGGTGATGTATTAGGTAAATTCCACCCGCATGGCGATAGCGCCTGTTATGAAGCCATGGTATTGATGGCACAACCATTTTCTTACCGTTACCCCTTTATTGATGGTCAAGGTAATTGGGGTGCACCAGACGATCCTAAGTCATTCGCTGCGATGCGTTACACTGAATCTAAGTTATCTCGTTATGCAGACTTGTTACTCTCAGAGATTAACCAAGGCACAGTTAGTTGGACGGATAATTTTGATGGCTCTTTGCAAGAACCTGAAAACTTGCCAGCACAAGTGCCGAATTTATTGCTCAATGGCACTTCAGGTATTGCGGTCGGTATGGCGACTGACGTTCCGCCACATAATCTTACTGAAGTGGTATCGGCTTGTGTTCAATTACTCGATAAGCCATCAACCGATTTAGAAACATTGATGCAAATGTTGCCTGCGCCAGATTACCCAACTCATGCCAATATTGTTTCATCTGATGCAGATTTAAGACAAATTTATGAAACTGGTCATGGTTCGGTCAAAATGCGTGCTACTTATCAAAAAGAAGATGGTAATATCGTAATTGAGGCGCTACCTTTCCAAACATCAGGCTCTAAGGTGATTACGCAAATTGCTGCACAAATGCGCGCGAAAAAACTCCCATTGGTTGATGATATTCGTGATGAATCTGACCATGAAAATCCAACTCGTATTGTCATTGTGCCGCGTTCTAATCGAGTAGATGCTGATGGCTTAATGTTGCATTTATTTGCCACTACAGATCTTGAGAAAAATTATCGCGTTAACATGAACGTGATTGGCCTAGATGGTAAGCCACAAGTTAAGCCACTGATACCAATGTTGAAAGAATGGCTGGTATACCGTACACAGGTTGTGACCAATCGCCTTACCCATCGACTGGATAAGATTCTTGCGCGTTTGCATATCTTAGAAGGCTTATTGATTGCTTTTTTAAATATTGATGAAGTAATTGCCATTATTCGTTCTGAAGACAAGCCAAAACCAGTATTGATGGCTCGCTTTAAGCTGAGTGAAATTCAGGCTGAGGCAATCTTGGAATTGAAACTCCGTCATCTTGCTAAATTAGAAGAGATTAAAATTCAAGGCGAGCAAAAAGAGTTGGCCGCTGAGAAAGAAAAATTAGAATTATTGTTGTCTAGTGATACACGCCTTAAAACCTACATTAAAAAAGAACTAAAAGCTATTATCAAAGACTTTGGTGATGAGCGTCGTTGCAAGATTGTTGCCAATGTTGATTCTGCTCAAGCATTTAATGAAGATGATTTAATGCCGGCCGAGAATGTCACCATTGTCCTTAGTGATAAAGGCTGGGTGCGTAGTGCCAAAGGCCATGATATTGATCCAACTACGCTTAATTACAAATCTGGTGATGGTTACTTTGTGAGTGTTAAAGGCCGGAGCAACAAGAGCGCTATCTTTATTGATTCAACAGGTCGATCTTATGCTCTGGCTGCGAATTCTCTGCCAAGCGCTAGAGGTCAAGGTGAGCCTTTAACAGGAAGACTCAGCCCGCCAACAGGCGCCGAATTTGTCGATGTGTTGATGGGTGACAATGAGCAAAAAATCTTATTATCATCAGATGCAGGCTATGGTTTTGTTTCAACAATTGGCGATCTTTTATCTAAGAAAAAAGCCGGTAAACATACCTTGTCATTGCCGATGGATTCTAAAGTAATGAAAGTGGTGAAGGTTGACGACCTTGAATCTCAATTTGTTGCTGTTGCGACCAATATTGGTCGTTTGTTGATTTTTCCAATTGCTGAGTTGCCAATTTTATCAAAAGGTAAGGGCAATAAACTGATTCAGATTCCTAGTAAGGATGTCAAAGAACGCCAGGAATTTGTGGTTGGAATTTGTGTCTTGCTTGAGAGTCAAAACCTTAAAGTATATGCAGGTAAGCACCACCAAACTTTCAAGTTTCAAGATCTGACTAACTATATTGGCAATCGCGCTCGTCGTGGTAATACATTGCCAAAAGGCTATACAAACGTTGCTTCAATCGAAGCGGTTGATTAAATAAGCCTTACTAAGCTTCAACCACACACCAATTGAAGGTGTAATTATCAGCTAGTGACGGGTATAATGACACGTTTTTTAACGATTTTTCCGAATTATGTTCGTCCTAAAAATTGTCACTGATTTTG
>DTVJ01000144.1 GCA_012963565.1 Piscirickettsiaceae bacterium | reverse complement strand
GATTTCATCTGCCCATAAAACACTATTAATACAGTCGCGTATTTTTTCCGCTTCGTTGTAGGCAATGATATAGACTGAAATTTTCATAATATTTTTTTAAATGTTGCTCAACTTATTGGGTTGCAGAGAGATTATTAATGATTTACAAGGTTACTACTTAAGTGCACTTTCACATATAATCATTATAAACATAAGTCTTTATTTAAATAGAATGAAAAAAATAGTTTTTATTGTAGGCGGTGCTGGATATATTGGTTCACATATGGCCAAACACGCGGCTTTGGCAGGCTATGATGTGGTTGTTTTAGATAATCTATCAACAGGACACAAAGATGCAGTAAAGTACGGCAAATTTGAACTCTGTGATATTAAAGATAAAACAAAATTAGATGCACTATTTAAGAAATATCAGCCTGATGCAGTAATGCATTTTAGTGCATATTCTATTGTTAGTGAGTCAGTTGTTGACCCTTACAAATACTATGATAATAATGTATCAGGCACGTTAAATTTATTGAAAACAATGCTAGACAATCATTGTAACAATGTTATTTTTAGTTCTACTGCAGCGGTGTTTGGAAATCCAGAGTATGTACCAATTGATGAAGAGCATATAAAAAAACCTATTAATCCCTATGGAAGATCTAAGTTGATGGTGGAGCAAATACTAGAGGACTTTAGCCAAGCATATAACTTAAAGTATTTAGTATTTCGATATTTTAATGCTGCCGGGCATGATGTAGATGGTGAGCTTAGTGAAAGACACGACCCGGAAACACACTTGTTGCCATTAATTATGCAAGCAGCTAGAGGGGATAGAAAGAATATCGCTATATTTGGCACAGATTATGATACTAAGGATGGTACGTGTATTAGGGATTACATACATGTAGATGATCTGTGTGCTGCACATTTAAATGGGTTAAATGTGTTTTTTAATGTAGGAAAAGAGGTGCATTCTAATGATTTTAATCTAGGGAATGGAAGTGGATTTTCAGTCAAAGAAGTAATTTCAAAAGTTAAAGAATTAACAAATAAAGATTTTACAGTTGTGGAAAGAGAAAGGAGAAGTGGAGACCCCGCTGTATTAATAGCAAGTAATATTAAAGCGTCTAAGATTCTTAATTTCACGCCAAATAAATCAAAAATTGAAGATATTATTAAATCTTTAATTTAGTTGATAGATGAATTGTAGCTTAATTATCACCACTTATAATTGGCCTGAAGCGCTAGAATTAGTACTAACAACAGCAGTCAAACAATCTGTACAACCTAATGAGATTATTATTGCAGACGATGGCAGCGCCAAAGATACTAAACTCTTGGTGAATACATTCTCTAAAAAAACGTCAGTTCCCATAGTGCACTCTTGGCAAGAGGATGATGGGTTTAGACTATCAAAATCCAGAAACCTTGCTATTGCAAAGGCTAAATATGAATATGTTATTGTTATTGATGGTAATATGCTTTTACATAGAGACTTTATTAAAGATCATAAAAAATGTGCAAAAAGAAGTGTTTATGTTCAAGGCAGTAGGGCATTGTTACAGCTAGATTTTTCTAAAAACATAATTAGGACAAAAGAGATTAAGTGGCCATCGATCTTCTCGAACGATGTAAAAAATAAACTAAACACTTTAAGGGTGCCTTTTTTA
>DTVJ01000143.1 GCA_012963565.1 Piscirickettsiaceae bacterium | reverse complement strand
TGTAAACAATGCGTAGATCACAGCAACTGCCGCTAAACCTACTAAACCATGCGATCCAAGACTACCAACAATACCTGTTATAGTGCCGATTACATCGCCACCAATAAATGGTACGCCTGCTGCGCCTGTACCGAAGATTACTTGAACCACAATGGCTAAAGCAATTAAAGCCAAACCAGCTTCAGTGAGTTTTTTGATTGTGTTGATAACAGTATCAAACATATATCTTCCCCTCTTTAGTTATAAAAACCCCAACTTTTTTGTTGGTTATTTGTTTTTTACGCTTTTTATAAGATTTGTCAAGCAATTTTTAGGTCAAAATGGGACATTTATTTGAAAAAAATAGACAAAACTCATGAAAAGTAGTTTTTTTACAACAAGATAAACCTTACAGGCTAACGGATAATGCGATTCCAGCAAAAACCACCATGCCAATGAAATTATTATGCAAAAAAGCTCGAATACAAGCATTTTTTTCGCGATTTTTGATTAAGTATTGGTGATAAATCATTAAAAATGCAATTAAAATCAGTGAAATGTCGTAAAAAACAGTTAAATTGAAAATTTCTGAAATTTTAATTAGCACCAATAATAGACTAATTTGTAGAATTCCGATGATTAATTTATCATATTTCGCGAACAAAACAGCGGTCGATTTGACGCCAATATGTAAATCTTCTTCACGATCGGCCATCGCATACATGGTGTCATAAATCACCGTCCAAATCACCGTCGCTAAGAAAACCCACCAAGCAGCGTCAGACACATTATTATTGCTGGCAGCAAACGCCATCGGCACACTCATGGCAAATGCCAAGCCTAATACAAACTGCGGTAAGTGTGTCCAGCGTTTGGTAAATGGATAAAGTGTTGCCAATACGCCGGCAATAACCGCAAGTTGGATGGTTAAAATATTGGTCATGAGTACCAAACCAAAAGCGATTAGCATTAATGTAAAGAACAGTACTAAGGCTGATTGAGTACTAATCTCGCCAGAAGTAATTGGCCGGTGTTGAGTGCGTTGAATAAGTTTATCAATTTTACGATCAGCATAATCGTTAATCACGCAGCCTGCTGAACGCATCAACGTCACACCTAGTACAAAGATAATCAGTAAATCAAGTCGTGGTAATCCATCCGCTGCTAAAAACAATGCCCACAGCGTTGGCCATAACAACAAGTAGATACCAATCGGCTTATCAAGGCGCATGAGACGAAAGTAAACATTCATAATTGGTCTATAAATATTTGTAATTCCTCTGACAACGGTGCATTTACTTTTTGGATCTCATCCGTCAGTGGATTGGTAAATGTTAATTGATGTGCATGCAAAAATAATCGTTTCAAACCCTTAGCCTTAACTTGTGCATCAAAAATCTTATCACCATACTTATCGTCACCTGCAATTTCGTGCCCCGCATGTTTCGCATGCGCGCGTATTTGGTGCATACGACCAGTTTCAATTAATACCTCAACCAATGAGGCTTCAAACTCATCGTTATGAAAATTTTTCAATGGATGGAAATGACTTATAGACTCTTTACCTTTAGCATCTACCACAGTACATCGCGAATTTTGGTAAAGCGGCGCATCAATGGTATGTCGCTTCTTTGACCAAGTGCCTTTGACTAATGCCATATAACGCTTTTCTATTTGATGTAGATTTAGTTGTACGTGTAAGTTTTTTAATACACTGCGTTTTTTTGCAATTAATAATATGCCAGAGGTAGCTCTGTCTAATCGATGAACCAACTCAATCGGATCCTTATAAACTCCTCGCAAGGCTTCAATTACTCCTACACTTACACCACTACCGCTGTGTACAGCCAAACCACTGGGTTTATTAATAATAATCAGACCTTTATCTTCATACAAAATAGCATCTTGCAATAGTTGTTTGAGATTGTCTGAAGCTTCAACATGGCCAGACTCTGACACTCGAATCGGCGGGATGCGTACCACATCATCAATGCACAATTTGTACTCGGCTTTTTTTCTACCTTTGTTAACGCGCACTTCGCCTTTACGTATGACGCGATAAATATGTGATTTGGGCACACCTTTAAGATGTTTCAATAGATAATTGTCTAGGCGTTGGCCTTCGGAAAATTCATCAACCGTTCGAAAGCTCACACTCATACTGCAAACAGTTTTTTAAAGTTAGCGGTGGTTGTGTCAGCAATATCATTAATACTGGTTCCGCGTATCTCAGCTAATTTTTCAGCCACATAATAAGTATAAGCCGGGCTATTGGGCCTGCCACGATAAGGCACAGGTGTTAAATATGGTGAATCTGTTTCTATCAGTAATCGATCAGCTGGTACTTTCTTGGCCACTTCGCGTAAACTCTCGGCACTCTTAAAGGTAATAATGCCAGAGAAGGAAATATAAAAACCCAAATCTATTGCTGCTTTAGCAGTATCCCAATCTTCAGAGAAGCAATGCATCACCCCTTGTTCAGCCTTCTCTTGTTGCATCAGTTCGATGGTATCTTCTTTGGCATCACGCGTGTGAATAATCATCGGCTTACCCGACTGATTAGAGGCTGCGATGTGTCGTCTAAATCGATCCCGTTGCCAATCAGCAGTGTCTTTTTCAATGTGGAAATAATCAAGTCCTGTTTCGCCAATGGCAATAATTTTGTCATGATTTGCCAAGGCTAGTAGTTCATCCACACTAGGATCCTTGCCTTCCTGTTCGGTAGGATGCACACCAACAGATGCGTAAATATTTTCATATGCTTTGGCCAGAGAAAACACATCATCAAAATGTTCAAGGTCAATGCAAACACACAAAAATTCTTCTACTGATAAATCTTTAGCGTGGGCAAGCATGCTTTCCATACTGCCGCCAAACTGATCTAAATCAACGCGGTCAATATGACAATGGGAGTCGATAATTTTCATAAGCCTAATTTTTTAAGCCAACCTCTGGCTTTACCATCTAGCTTGCCTTTCAACCCTTCCAGCTCACCTTCTAATTGTCGGCGAATGCCTTGTTTAATTTCTTTCTCGCCTAGTCTCAAGCCTTTATTCTCAACTTCATCTTGAATACGACGTAATACTATTTTCATCAGCTCTGCACCCACAAGATTAAGAGGGACGCCTTCCTGCCCGCCGAAGTGACGAATCATCACGGCTGGTACATCCACGGTGTCTTTAAACCACTGTGTGTCAATCTTAAGTTGTGTGTTGATAAACTGCAAATCCTTAATAATAACTCGAGTCTCAGATTGTCCATTTTCTTCATTCACTTCAACTCTGGGGTTGGTGGCGCTCTGGCTGGAGTTATTAGACTCTTGCTCTAGATTTTTTAGCAATGTTACTAAATTAACCTGTTTTTTATTTTGCTCCAAGGTAAACAACAGACCATCAAACTGTAGATGCTCAACAATAATTAAATCTTCACTACTTTCAGTAGAGATGACGGCGCTTAAATGATTTAAGACAAAAGCATTTTCATGCTTAAAGTGTTCTGGATTTTTCACTTCAACAAAATCAATGTTAATCTTACCTGTAGACAAATCACTTCTAAACTCAGCAATACTGACTGGCGTTTTCAACGCTTGCTGTGCATAAGACTCAATTGCTGTTTTACTTATTCCATCAAAAAACATTACAAATGCAACAGTGACAATAATGATTAACAATAATAAATAAGTCAGTATTTTTTTCATAATTACCCCAGTTGTATTTCTAATAAAAATCGATCATCTGACACATAAGGCACATTGATTTGATGTGGTGTCATCAACACACCTTGCACCTCTTCTTGTGAAAAATGATCACCCTTCATCAATAGGTAACGACCATTATCACACAATAAATGTCGGGTGAGTTTTAATGTTTTATCAACTTCAGCAAAGGCTCTTGAAGTAATTTGTGCAAAACAAACTTGAGGCTTGAACACTTCAACTCGCTCATTAAGCACACTGAGGTTATCAAGTTGTAATTGGGTTTTTACAAATTGCATAAATCGACATTTTTTGCCGACACTGTCAAGCACACTCACCGAAAGATCTGGTTTCATAATCGCCAAGACAATACCAGGCAAGCCTGCACCTGCACCCACATCTAATAATGGATCGCTGCCAATATAAGGTAGAATCGATAAACTATCAAGTAAGTGTTTTTTAACCCCTGATTGTGGATCTCGAATGGCACTGAGGTTATAGGTTTTGTTCCACTTAATCATCAATTGCAGATAATTTAGGAGTTTATCGACTTGCTCGTCGTTCAACACTAAGCCCATCTGCTCAGCGCCGCTTAGCAAGATTTGCCGAAGTTCGCTCATGAAGCTACTTTATAAGTTTTCAGATAAACCAATAAAATAGAAATAGAAGCTGGTGTCACACCCTGAATACGGCTGGCTTGGCCAATGGTTTCTGGGCGATGAAGACTTAGCTTTTGTCTTACCTCTGTCGATAGCGCTTGAATCGTATCATAGTCCATTGATTCAGGCAGCAGTGTGTTTTCATTCTTTCGGTATTTTTCAATTTCATCAAGTTGGCGTTTAATATAACCTTCATACTTCACCTGATTTTCTACTTGCTCAATCAACAACCGATCTTGTAAAAAAGGCTGGGCTGACTCAATGTTACTGAGTAATTGATAATTAACCTTAGGTCGTTTTAACAGTGTTTCTAGATTGTACTCATGATTTAATTTGACACCCAAAACCTCGCTTGCCTGCTGGTCATCTGCTTGCACCCAGGTAGTTTTTAAGCGTTGTTTTTCTTTTGTGATTAAATCATATTTTTGCTCAAATGCATGCCAACGAGCATCATCAATCAAATCCAGTTCTCTGGCTTTAGGTGTCAGGCGCTCATCGGCATTGTCTTCTCGCAAAAGTAGTCGGTACTCAGCGCGCGAAGTAAACATGCGGTATGGTTCGTTGGTGCCTTTAGTGATTAAGTCATCTACCATTACCCCGATATAGCTCTCATCACGTTTTGGATGCCAAGCTACTTTTCCTTGCACACTACAAGCAGCATTAACACCTGCCAACAAACCTTGGGCTGCAGCTTCTTCATAACCAGTGGTGCCATTAATTTGCCCTGCAAAATATAGGCCAGCTATTTTCTTAACTTCAAGTGTTTGCTTGAGACCTCGAGGATCGAAGTAATCATACTCAATCGCATAGCCTGGACGTATAATCTGCGCATTTTCAAAACCCTTAATTGAATGAATAAAATCGACTTGCACTTCATACGGTAGAGAAGTTGATACGCCATTAGGGTATACCTCATTGGTGGTTAGACCTTCTGGCTCGACAAAGATTTGATGTGAATCACGCTCAGAAAAACGCACGACTTTGTCTTCAATCGATGGGCAATACCTAGGTCCAATGCCTTCAATATTACCGGTATACATCGGTGAATCTTTAAGGCCATCCCGAATGAAATCATGCGTCTTTGAATTGGTATGAGTAATATAGCAAGGGATTTGCTGTGGATGATCCGATGTCTTTCCCATAAAAGAAAATGTCGGAAGTGGTGTATCACCTGGCTGTGCTTGTAGTACACTGAAGTCAATGGTTCGGCCATCCAATCTTGGCGGAGTACCTGTCTTTAATCGGCCCACACCTAAATCATATGCTCTCAGTGTTCTTGACAAAGCGTTTGATGGCGCATCACCGGCTCGACCACCTTCATAATTAGATTGACCAATATGAATTACACCGCCTAAGAATGTACCTGAGGTGAGAATAACTTTATCAGCCAAAAAATTCAACCCCATCTGCGTTTTAATGCCCTTAATCACATCATTTTCAATTATTAAGTCATCAACTGCTTGTTGAAATAGTGATAAATTTTCTTGGTTTTCTAGCGCATAACGAATGGCTGCCTTGTACAATACACGATCAGCCTGAGCGCGTGTTGCGCGTACAGCAGGGCCCTTGGAAGCGTTTAAGGTTCTAAACTGAATACCGGCTTTATCAATGGCTGATGCCATCGCTCCGCCCATAGCGTCAATCTCTTTAACTAGATGACCCTTACCAATACCACCAATCGCTGGGTTGCAACTCATTTGCCCCAGGGTTTCAATGTTATGCGTAATCAACAAAGTGCTAACACCCATACGTGCAGAAGCAAGAGCAGCTTCTGTGCCTGCATGGCCGCCACCAATCACAATGACTGAATAGTGTCTAGATTTTTGCATAATTTATTGTATCACTCAACAAACAAAAAAGGCTCGTTATAAAACGAGCCTTTCAAGCTTAATGCTTAGATGCTTACGTAATGTTAGCGTCTAATTCACCTGAAGTATATCTTTGACTCATTGTATCTAATGAAGACACTTTAATCTTATCAGCATTACCTGCTGAACCAAATGCTTCAAAACGTGCTGCACAAATGTCAGACATTGCTGCAGTTGAGTCCTTTAAGAATTTACGAGGATCAAAGTTTGATGTGTTTTCAATTAAGTGTTTGCGAATTGCACCGGTTGATGCCATGCGTAAATCTGTATCAATGTTCACTTTACGCACACCGTTCTTAATACCTTCTTGGATCTCTTCTACTGGTACACCGTAAGTTTGGCCCATATCACCACCATGAGAGTTGATAATTTCTAACCAATCTTGTGGTACTGAAGATGAACCGTGCATCACTAAGTGAGTATTCGGTAAACGCGCATGAATTTCTTTAATTCTATCAATGCGTAATACGTCGCCTGTCGGCTCAGCTGTAAACTTGTATGCGCCATGTGAAGTGCCAATAGCGATTGCCAGTGCATCAACGTTTGTTGCTTTTACAAAATCTGCCGCTTCTTCAAC
>DTVJ01000142.1 GCA_012963565.1 Piscirickettsiaceae bacterium | reverse complement strand
TTTTATAAAACATCCAAACCCAATTAAGAAAGAATGCTGGCCAAGATATGCCAACTTTTACAGCTGCATATCCTTCTGAATGCTTATAAACTTTGAATGTTTTCATAATTTTATCTTTTTTGATATTATTATGATTGAAGTATACAATAAGTTCTAAAACAAACTATATTTTTAATAAGGAGTAGGATGAAGAGTCTAATTAGTGTATTGGCTGTCTTGCTATCGCTATCAACCCCTGTAAAGGCGGGCTGGGATGAAGAGTCGATGATGGGTGTCCTTATGTCTTACTCAATATATTGCGAGGAGATGACTGATAAAGGGATTGATTCTTTTACAGTGTATGTTCTTGATTATGTTGGTTCAGCAGAGAATATGGATAAGTCCAAAGCATATCAATCAGCATATAAGTTGTTTGCTTTTGGTGCAGAGCCAGAAGACTTTAGACCTACAGCTTGTAATCAATACAAGAAGGCGTTAAAGAAAAAAGACTTTTATTGGCTATTTGAAAAGTAATGATTAAGAAGTTATTAATAATTATATTTTTATTATTAACTACCACCGTATCAGTTGGAGAAGGTGCTTATGTGACTGTGCATCTGCCAAAAGGTATTTCTATAGATGTTCCAAGGAACTGGGTGTCTCTATCAAATAGTGAAAAGATTGATTTAACCGCCTTTGCTGAGGCAGCGGTAGATGGGATAGTAGACTTAGAGGGCGAGCTTGAGATACTTCACTTTGCAGCTAATTATTATAATAAAGAAGGGGAAACAGAGGCTTTAGTTAATCTTAGGTACTACCCTGACTCTGAACTATCTCAGAAAGATGTGCAAGATATGCCTGATTTAGTAATAGCAACAACTGATATGCAACTGGAAAGGAATATGCGTAAGATGATTAAAAAAATAGGTGGGAAGTCAAAGATATTAGAGTGGAAAGGTTTGAGAAAAGAAAGAATAGGGAATCTGATAGCAGTTGTGACAGAATATAGAAGGAGTAGTGTTTTTGGAGCCTCTGGAAGAGTTAGATTAATGATGTTTCATAATGAAGAGAACTCTTTTCATTTGACAGTTTCCTATGATGATAAGAATCACAATAGCTTTATGTTAAAGGCTATTACAGACAAGATAATCAACTCTTTAACCGTTAGCGATATATAGAATATAAAAGATGCTAATTAAGCATAACCATTATGACCACAAAAGCAATAATAATAAGTATAGCTGCATCGGCTACATTGTTACTTGTACTTAACAGTTCAGATTCAACTTTCTCGTCTGGATTTTTATAATTATATTCTGCGATTTCAATAGCACGATTTTTGTTACTAGCTTGAACGACATCGACTAACTTATAGCCTTCTTTTTCTAGCTGTTTAGCTAACCAAGTATTCCCATTTATGAATGGATAGAATACATAGATTAATAATGATGCACCCAACCAAAACCAAAAATTACCAACGTCAATAGTTGCCCATTCATATAGCTGACCACTTTGATAGAGGAAGCCTATTGATACTATGTATATTGTACAAACCCAAAACTGCGTCCATAACTTTTTGTATAGCATCCAAATGGGGGCAAAGAACACTATAGGAAAAAAAAGGACTGGGAAATCACCAGCCACCATTAATTTCTCTCCAGCATCATAATAAAAGTATACAACAAGGACAA
>DTVJ01000141.1 GCA_012963565.1 Piscirickettsiaceae bacterium | reverse complement strand
CCATCAACCGTATCATGATCAGTCAATGCAAACATGTCGCAGTCTTGCTCTTTTGCAAGGCGAACCACATCAACAGGTGATAAAACCCCATCTGAATAATAAGAATGATTGTGTAAATCTACCTTCATGGGCGAAATTATCCGTTATTACGGAACCTTTCGGCACCTCTTTAAAAAAAATAAATATATATTAATTTATAAATATATATTAATTTAATGGTTTATAATGGCCCAGTTATGAAAAACTGGTACCTTATCCAAACCAAACCCAAACAAGAAGCAGTTGCCACGCAAAATTTAAGCAATCAAAACTATACTATCTTTTGTCCAAAAGCTGTTATTAAAGGAAAAATAACTCCATTATTTCCACGCTATTTGTTTATTGAATTAGATGATAAAGTGCAAAATTGGACACCGGTTCGATCCACTAAAGGGGTAGCTAATTTTGTAAGATTTGGCTTAAAATTTGCCAAAGTTCCCAATCAAATCATCAACAGCATTAAGGTTCAACAACAGCAAACTGTTGATAAATTAACGGATCTGAATTCATATCACAATGGTGATTTCCTGGAAATTCAAAGCGGCGCTTTTAAAGGTCAAAAAGTCATCTTTAAGAATTACAACAGCAACGACAGAATTACTGTGTTGTTAAAACTTATTGGTCAGCAACAAACGATCACACTAGACGAAAAGGAAGTTGTTGCAATCTAGTCCATTACATACCAGCACTTTGCTATAATTTTGCCCAATATTTATAATTAAATAACCTATGTGCGGAATTGTTGGCGGAATTTGTAAAAATAACATCGTACCTGTATTGGTAGAGGGCTTAAAACGCCTAGAGTATCGGGGATATGACTCTGCTGGCGTGGTTGTATTATGTGGGAATAATCAATTAAATCGCGCACGATCCGTTGGCAAAGTCATCAACCTTGAGCAAAGAATCCTAGATAAGAAAACCCCATTAAACGGTACTATAGGTATTGCACACACACGCTGGGCCACACATGGGGAACCATCGAGTCGTAATGCACATCCACATATTTGTAATCGCACAGTGAGTGTTGTTCACAATGGTATTATTGAAAACTTTCTCGAGCTAAAAGCCGAGCAACAATCACAGGGTTATAATTTTACCTCAGATACAGATACTGAAGTCATCGCTCATGCAATTCACAGCGCACTAAAAGATAGTGATACTTTACTAGAAGCCACGCAAAAAGCCGTCAAAACCTTTGAGGGCGCTTATGGTGTTGGCGTAATATCACCCGAACAACCAGGACATATCATTGCAACACGGAGTGGATCACCCTTGGTCATTGGCGTAAGTAAAAAAGGTAACTTTATTGCCTCTGACCAAATGGCATTGATTGACATCACTAAAGATTTTATATTTCTACTAGAAGGCGATATTGCCGATATTACCCTTGACTCAGTCACCATCTTTGATAAAAATGGCAAACAAGTAGAACGAGAAATAAAGACCTCAAAGCTTAAAAGTGGTCAAGTATCAAAACGTGGCTATGATCATTACATGCTTAAAGAAATCTTTGAACAACCTCAAGCCATTCGTGATACTTTAGAATCACGCATTACTAAAAACACAGTACTATCATCTGCTTTTGGTCATAATGCCAAAGACATCTTTAAAAACACTAAGCATATTCAAATTATCGCTTGTGGTAC
>DTVJ01000140.1:1200-1692 GCA_012963565.1 Piscirickettsiaceae bacterium | reverse complement strand
TAACATTAAAAACTAACATTGGTAAAGAAGATGGAACAGATGACGAAATAACTAATACAGTCATAAAAGAATAGCCTATCTATATCTAATTGCCAATCTAATAAAAAGCAGAATAGACTTTAAAGTTAATTCTGCTTTTTTAGTTTTAAAACAATGATAAAAATAAAAACAACAGCCTTTACATTGATTGAACTCCTTATTGTTGTTGCAATAATAGGTATTCTTGTCGCTGTTGGCACCCCTATGTACAATGGATATATCAATAACACGAAAATGATTACTGCACAAAATAGTCTTCGCAGTATTGGCTTAGTTGAAGCGGATTATTTTTCTGAAAACAATAACTACCTTACAACAGAGGTCGGTACGACGGCAAACATTAATACCAATCTTTTTAAGGGTAAGAAAACCTTAAATGAAGGTTCTGATAGCGGTTACACTTATTCTATTGTGGGCACCATAGGTGGATACAAAGCTACAGCAACACCAAGC
>DTVJ01000140.1:0-1190 GCA_012963565.1 Piscirickettsiaceae bacterium | reverse complement strand
ATATTGTGTAGACCATACTGACGGCCCACCAACTACAAGTTGTGACTAAGATTTATATTGTTTGCCCCATTTGAAACATTGGCGTATACATTGCCACCAAAATAAAGCCAATAGTCACTCCCATAAACACAATCATTATCGGTTCTAACATCGAAGTTAGCTGAGCAATGGTAACGTCCATTTCTTCCTCGTAATAACGAGCAATCGATTCAAACATTTCTTCCATATTACCCGTCTTTTCTCCTACAGAAGTCATTGCAACAAAGGTAGTAGTGAATATAGAAGGTTCTTTCTCAAAAAGCTCTGATAATGGTTCGCCTGAAAAAACACCTTTTTTAACCTCGATCATTGCCTCCTGAATCACAATATTACTAATAGAGGATGCAGCAATATCCAAAGACTCCATTACTGGCACGCCCGCAGCCGTCAAGTTACCCTGAATCATCGCAATCTTAGAAAGTGCCGATTTTTGAATCAATTCACCAAAAAGAGGAATTTTTAATACAAGTTTATGCCAACTACGTCTAATTTTATAATTACTCTTAACAAGGGCTGATAGTGAAATACTTATTGCTATAAGCACGATTGCCGATAACCCTCCTCCCATTGGGTCTCTCATAAACTCACTGATATTAACCACTATTTGCGTGGTTGCGGGTAGTCCACCTGGTACACCCTTAAACATATCTTGAAATACAGGCACAACAAGCACCATCATTAAGATAATAACTGCTGTTGCTACTACAAGCAGTACCATAGGGTAGGTTAGAGCACCTTGGATACTAGATCTTATCTTTTCATCTTTCTCCATACCAATCACTAGCTTACTTAAAAACAAATCAACCTTACCACTAGACTCACCTGCTCTTAATAGATTGATATATATATTGTTAAATACACGTGGATGCTTTGCAAATGCATCTGATAACGGAGTACCTGATTCAACATCCTGATGAATATTACCAACAATCTGCTTTAATCCCGGATTTTCACACTGCTCCCGAATCATGGCAATAGTTTCAAGGATTGGCAAGCCTGCCCTTACCATGGTCTCTAATTTTTTAGTAAAGACAATCACTTCATGAATGGGAACTCTTTTCTTAATTCGTTTGACCTTCTTCCCTTTACTGTCCTTAACCTTAAATTCAACCTCTTCTCCAGAAAATTTCTCAAGGGAAGTAATAATAATT
>DTVJ01000139.1:228-1692 GCA_012963565.1 Piscirickettsiaceae bacterium | reverse complement strand
AGCGATGCTTTTCTTGAATTTAATAACAATATAAGACACCTTTATCGTTAATTTAATACCTTTTAAATAGATTCTCTACTTCTTTTTTATTTATAACTTATTTGTTATGAGAGCCATCACAAAAGGGCATATTTAAAGATTTTCCACAACCACATATGTAAACTTGCTCATCAGTTTTTGCAATATACTCTAAGGGAGTATTGTTCACTCCTGCGTTACAACATTCACAACTTCCTCCTTCGGAAGTGCAGTCGCAATAGGGCGGGGTCTTAGTCTCACCGCACTGACAAATAGATATAGGCTCACCTGCAACTGCATTAATAACGTACGGTTGACATTTAGAATACATATTCTCCTCCTGTGTTTGATACTAGTATTTTTGTAGTCTACTACAATATAAGTAAAAGGGCAAAAACTCTAAAAGTATAAATTTCATATCTCACCCAGTTTCTTTGAGTGCACGTAATATTTACATAAATGAAGCCTATATTGATCTCTTGTAAACGTGTAGAATCAATCCATCAAACATTACCTTTATCGTGTAAATGAATAAATATCAAATTAAGTATCTAAATGTTATTGCCTTTGTCATTGTAATAGGTTTCTTCATTTCTGATGTTGTGCATGATTATGCCAATATGCAGGATAATCAATTGCATTTTTATTCTGAACTTTTCTTTGTATTTTTATTGTTTTTTTTACTTGTCCATCAAATTCGTGAAATATATAGTATCGGGAATAAGCTCAATTCTACTACTGATAAATTGTCTCGCGTACAAGGTGAGCTTAGTGATTTGATTGATAAGCAATTAATAGAATGGAATTTAACTAAAGCTGAAAAATCTGTCACTTGGATGGTGATTAAAGGATTTTCATTTAAAGAAATCGCAGAAATTCGTCAAGTAAGTGAAAAAACTATTCATCAGCAAACTTCTAGTATTTATAGAAAATCTGGAGTAAAAAACCGTAACGAGTTAATGGGTAGTTTTTTGGATGATTTTGTTAATTTTAACGAATAACATCTTTATTTATCTTTCTCAATTTTAAGTATTTACCCCTAAGTTTTGTATATGGGTATTTCTACGTATTTACTTTAATTATGTGATTCATATAATTGCTATCTCTTATATTTAATACAGGAATAGCAGAATGAAACATAAAATTCTATTTATGGTGTCAACAAGTTTTTTTTTGGCGGCTTATGCTTCCCATAATACTAATTATCACGATGATGATTTTGATTGGAATCTTGGTAATAGCTATGTAGAGACTGAATCATCTGACGATTTAAACGGTGTCGATTCTGATGATCTAAATGGTAATTCGGATAGTGGAACTGATGATGATCTCGAGGGATCAAACGATTCAGATGATCACGATGACGATAGCTCAAGTGATTCAGACAGTCACGATGACGATAGCTCAAGTGATTCAGACAGTCACGATGACGATAGCTCAAGTGAT
>DTVJ01000139.1:0-218 GCA_012963565.1 Piscirickettsiaceae bacterium | reverse complement strand
CGATGACGATAGCTCAAGTGATTCAGACAGTCACGATGACGATAGCTCAAGTGATAGCGATGATGATAAAGATTAATTAATAATAAAAGCTAAATGGTAAAAAAAAGGCCTGTCATTTAGACAGGCCTTTTTTAATTAAATTTATCTATTCCAGTCATGTTCTCGATTAATTTGATTAAATCTATTCTCACTTAGACGTATTCTTTCCATCAGTTGAG
>DTVJ01000138.1 GCA_012963565.1 Piscirickettsiaceae bacterium | reverse complement strand
TACTAGATCATTCAAAACATTTTTAAGTGAGCCAACAATAGTTTTTGGTTTTTGGTTTTTTACACCAGCTTTAAGACTGTCAACAATAGAGATATTATTATAAGCTGATACAAAAAGCTCAACTCTCTCTTGTTTTGCTACTGCTTTAGGCGCTACTGGTGCAACAACACTTACCTTGTCGTTAGTGGCACTATTCCAATTATGCTTACCATCTTTGAACGTAGAATCCTCTTTTGGTGTTGGTTTAGCAGCTTCAGGCGTTGCCTCAACCTTCTTCTCAATAGCAACTCTTGCAGTTTTTGTACCTAAAATAATTGACGTATCTAAAACACCCATGGTTTCAAACAATTCATATGCAGCTAATTGCATGTCCTTCTCAGCTTTTACTGCAGCACCGAGAGAGCTAATGTAATCATTCTCTGCACTTAAAATATCTTGTAATGAACGCTTACCAAGCTTTCGCTCTTTACGTGCCAGTCTTAAGAATTCCGTATCAATATTTGCTTGATTTCTCTTAAAACCTGCAGTGGCTTTAGAAGTTGACACTTTTTGCCAAGCATTACGCACTTTTTCTTCCACTGTACGCAATGAATCTAAATATTTACTATGTGCTGCTGCTCTGTCATGTTGTGCGCCACGATAATCAGCATTATTTTTACCGCCGGCAAATAATGGGAATTTAACTTCAATTACAGACAATGTCTCTTCCTCTCTACCTGCAGTACCACCCCAATTACTCTTATCTTTATATTCTATTTTTAGTTCTGTTGTAGGACCCCATAAAGTTGCTTTTTTGCCTTTAATGGTTTGAATGGCTTTTTCTTTGGTAATTTTTGCTTTTATCAAAGTAGCGTTACTTTCTTTAGCAACCTGAATAGACTCAGCTAATGTTCTTGGCATGTATCTATAAGGTTGTGCTGGTTTTTTAAGCTTCTTAAGATTTAATTTAATATTACCAAATACTGACCTAAATTTATTTTGTGCATTAACAAGAGCACCTTGCTTTGTTGCTGTCTTTGCATTTGCACCTGCAAGCTTTCCTTTACTTCGTAATACATCAGTTGAATAACCCGAGCCTACTTTAACACGAGCTTGCTCCATACCTGTTTGCTTTTTGATGTTGGCTTCAGAATTTTTTGCGTCTCTTAACTCTTCCATAGCACTAAGTAAATTTACATAAGCTTTAACACCATCAAGTAGAACTTTTTGCTTGGCAGATTCAAGATCAATATTCTTTGTCTCTAAATCAAGTTCGGCTTTTCTAATGTCAGAAGAGGTTTTGCCAAAATCGGTAATCAATTGTTTTAAAGTTACCTTGCGTTGAAAGGCGTTGCCATATTCTGACTCAGTTGCAACCTTACGTTTAATCTCATGGCCATACTCAAGATTTAAATCTAATGTTGGTAGCCAGGCAGCCTCAGAAGATTCCAATCCATACTTTTTACTTTCAACATCATCCTGTGCGGCTTTAATTTTGTCGTGGCTTTGTAATAAACCTGGAATCAATTCTCCTAATGGTTGCGCTTGAACGTTACTTACAATAATGAACGACATAGTAGCTAGAATACTAACTAATTTTTTAATAGATTTAACAATCATACATACTCCTTTAAAGTCTTCAAAAAAAAATTTAGTTCAATAATACCTATTAAATCTACAAGATACTTATTTTTTTCAAATAAATATAGTAAATA
>DTVJ01000137.1 GCA_012963565.1 Piscirickettsiaceae bacterium | reverse complement strand
CTTTACTTGAGTAATCAATATCACTGAACATCTGAGGGTTCGGAGAGGTGTTCATTACTGCATCAATAACCTTATCCTTGAAATGTATCTTAATGCCTTGATGAGAGGTACGTGTAGCGTCCTGATGTCGACGTAGCCAATCTATTCTGTGGAATATAGTATCAATACTAGACTCTGCCCATCTCGATGAGATGTCAGTCCAGGCTTCTACTGAGCCAACCACGTCTTGTTTGTTGAGGGGGCTAGCTAAGTAAGTCCAGTTAAACTCAGTAGCAGCCGTATTATCGTTGCCAGCCGCATCATTAAAAGTGCTTGCTGCTACATTAACCGTTACTGCACCTTGAGCTGTTGGGGTTAGTGTTGCAGTATAGACTGTAGAAGAAGTAGCGCTAAAGCTAGAGAGTGTGGCGTTAGTAACAGTAATATCTCCCACTGCAAAGTCAGTGGTTGCTTTAGATGAAGTAAAGGTCATTGTTAGGGTTGCATCTTCTGAAGTTGAGCCATCAGCAACAGAGCTTGCACCACTAGCGGTGATGGTCATTGTTGGGCCAATAATAGTAGTAAAACTCAGTGCCGTCGTCGAGCTAATACCGGCATAGGAATTACTCGATGGATCATCAAAGGCTGTGGCATCAATCAACACATAATACTCAGTTGATACGGATAAATCAGACGATGGATTAACCGTAATGGTAGTTGTCCCTGTACCTGTCACCAAATCACTGGTTACATCGATGGTGGCAATGGTAGAGTCGTCGGATGTTTTTTTGATGATGATGTTGCCAGATTCAACATCAACTGCTTCACTAAAAGTCAGTACGATATTGCTAGCTACTGCAACTGAAGTGGCGTTATCAGCGGGGGATGAAGAGGATAGGGTTGGGTTGGTGGTGTCAACCACAAACTGGTCATCCCCAGGTGTAATAATCCAGCCATCACCACCACTACTTGTAGCTAATTTCATATTAGCTCTAGCAGTTGCAGCAGGAGTACCAGAGGTGTATAAACTTTCTCCAGCGTCAAAAGTTACACCAGATGTTAGACTTAAAGCATTCCAGCCAATCAGTAGTGCATCATAATTAGCGGTAGAAAGAGTAACGCCATCAAACATAAGGGACATATCCGTAACACTACTAACATTCCAAGAGCTAATATCTTGATCAAAAGCAGTTGCACTTTTAAACATCTGATCCATAGTCGTAACACTACTCACATTCCAAGAGCCAATATCTTGATTAAAAGCAGCTGCAAGTTTAAATATCCGGTTCATATTCGTAACACTACTCACATTCCAAGAGCTAATATCTTGATTAAAAGCAGTTGCAACATTAAACATATACTGTATATCCGTAACACTGCTGGTATCACTCCAGTCAAGCGCTACGCCGCCATTATTAAAAGCAGTTGCACTCTGAAACATATAAGTCATAGTCGTAACACTACTAACATTCCAAGGGCTAATATCTTGATTAAAAGCAGCTGCAAGTTGAAACATCTGGTTTATTCGCGTAACACTACTAACATTCCAAGAGCTAATATCTTGATCAAAAGCAGTTGCACTTTTAAACATCTGATCCATAGTCGTAACACTACTCACATTCCAAGAGCCAATATCTTGATTAAAAGCAGCTGCAAGTTTAAATATCCGGTTCATATTCGTAACACTACTCACATTCCAAGAGCTAATATCTTGA
>DTVJ01000136.1 GCA_012963565.1 Piscirickettsiaceae bacterium | reverse complement strand
TAATTTTAACATGTTATCCCTAATGAGATATATTGCAATATCACCATAGAATAACATCCCAAAAAACAGCTATTGGTATAATTTTGTGTTTTGAATTTATAAAGGAATGACGATGAAGAACGCTTTCTATGCTCAATCTGGTGGTGTAACTGCTGTAATTAACGCTTCTGCTTGTGGTGTGATTGAAACAGCACGCAAACACTCAGACAAAATTGGTACGGTTTATGCTGGTCAAAACGGTATTATCGGTGCACTCACTGAAAATTTAATTGACACTTCTAAAGAGTCTGATGCTGATATTTCAGCACTAAAGCATACTCCTTCTGGTGGTTTTGGTTCATGTCGTTATAAGATGAAGTCTTTAGAGGCTAACAAGGCTGAATACGAAAGATTGATCGAAGTATTTAAAGCGCACGATATTGGTTATTTCTTTTACAACGGTGGTGGCGACTCGGCTGACACGTGTTTAAAGGTATCGCAGTTATCTGAATCTATGGGTTACCCAATCCAAGCAATTCACGTACCTAAGACAGTTGATAACGACTTACCAATTACAGACAACTGCCCAGGCTTCGGTTCAGTGGCTAAATACATTGCTGTTTCTACCATGGAAGCAAGTTTTGACGTAGCGTCAATGTGTGCCACTTCTACTAAGATTTTCGTACTTGAAGTTATGGGTAGACATGCAGGTTGGATTGCAGCAGCTGGTGGTTTGGTTGATGATTCAATTCCTGTGGTAATACTATTCCCAGAAGTTGATTTTGATGAAGAAAAATTCCTAGCTAAAGTTGACAAGAATGTTAAAGAATTTGGATATTGTACAATCGTTGTATCTGAAGGTACAAAATGGCCGGATGGTCGTTTCCTAGCAGAACAAGGCACTCGTGATGACTTTGGTCATGCACAACTCGGCGGTGCTGCACCAGTCGTTGCCAACTTAATTAAAGACGCACTAGGTTATAAATACCACTGGGCGGTTGCAGACTACTTACAACGTGCTGCACGTCACTTAGCATCAGAGTCTGATGTTGAGCAAGCGTATGCATTGGGTGAAGCCGCAGTTAACATGGCGTTAGAAGGCAAAAACTCAGTCATGCCTGCCATTATTCGCACATCAAATAATCCATACACTTGGGAAATTGGCTCAGGCGAGTTAAAAGACGTCGCTAACGTTGAGAAGATGATGCCAATGAACTACATCTCTGATGATGGCTTTGGTATTACCGATGCTTGTCGTGAGTATCTACAACCGCTCATCGAAGGTGAAAACTATCCTCCATATAAGAATGGCTTGCCAGATTATGTGGTTATGAAAAAAGAGATGGCAGAGAAAAAATTACCATCATTTGAAATTTAATTTTTACAGGGGATCTTGATTGTATTCATCCAGGATACAATCAAGATCTTTTATTTTATAAGGAAGAAAAAGTAATGAACATTATTCTATTAGGCCCTCCGGGCGCAGGCAAAGGCACACAAGCAACTAACATTTGCAAGAAATACTCTATCCCACAAATTTCAACTGGCGATATGCTACGTGCTGCTGTTAAAGCAGGCACCCCTTTAGGTGTTGAAGCTAAAAAAGTGATGGATGCAGGTGGTTTAGTATCTGACGATATAATTATTGGTTTGGTTAAAGAAAGAATTAAGGAAGATGACTGTGCAAACGGTTTCTTATTTGACGGTTTTCCACGTACGAT
>DTVJ01000135.1 GCA_012963565.1 Piscirickettsiaceae bacterium | reverse complement strand
GTCCAAGGTATCTTTGACTGGAGTTACGCTATATTCAACAAAAAAACTATCCCCATTCTTTTTCCAAAAAACATCTTCTCTCTCAAATCTAGTAATGCCATCTTGAAATGTTTTGTACACTGGGCATTCATCACTAGGATGAACACTGCCATCTGCATGTGTATGATGAAGAATATCATGTTGCATTTTGCCAATCATGTCTGCCTCTTCCCAGCCGGTAATATTGGTTAATGACTGATTGACAAAGGTACAGCGCCCAAATGTATCAACACCATAAATACCTTCAGATACAGAATTAAGCATCATATCATTTTTCTGTTCAACAAAAAAATTCACCTGTTTCAATTTTCCATTTAATCTTAACACCCACAGGCCAGAAATTATTGCTACCAATAACAAGAAAGCTACCAATATAGACATTAGTAAGTTATCTTTGATATATTGCAAAAGACTAACCTTACCGTAGTTTTCATAAACACCAATACGTAGTTTTTGCATCAAATTATGTATTGGCTGGTAGTCAATTGGTGTCACCCACTCCCAATAACCTCTGGCCATAGCCTCTTTTGATCCTGGCGGCATATGCAGAAGTGTTGCGGCAATATCTTTTGCAATACGTTTAGACGCATGACCTGCTTTCACAAAAGCCCATTCTGGATATAACGAAGTACTCAAAAGATAAGGGAAGTTTTCCACTATTTGAGCATTAATTATTTTTATGTCTCTTAATGTTATTTGATTTTTTTTGGCCAGTCTTTCAATAACACCTGTTCTCACAATGCCAACATCAACTGCACCGCTTAATACCGCATTAACAATATTCTCTTGCACGCCTAAATAGGACACATCTGAGCTCTCAAGCACATTAACGCCCTGGTTAATTAATTCGTTATATCCAATTAACCAGCCACCTAAACCCTTAGGTGTTGCACCTGCAATAGAACGGCCATCAACCTCAGATAAGTTAGTAATATCACTATCAGCGTGTGTAAAGATGACAGAACCAAACTTAGCATACTTTGATTCATCTACCAAAGTCAAAATGCTGGTGGCACCATACTTGACTTGCAACTCAACAAAGTTAATTGGCTGAGTAATAACAAAATCTACTTTTTGTTGCTCCACTAGCTTCTCTAACAATGGTATATCGCTTGGCTCTATTGCAACCACACTAAATTCATGTTCAGGTATGTGTCGATTCAAATAGTCTATGGTTGGCTGCCAAGTCTGAATGGCATACTCTGTGCCAGAAAATGCCAAAACAGCTATTGAAATTTCTTTGGCGAGGGACACAGAAGATAAACTCAAAAAACAAAGACTTACGATAAATCTTAAGAGTTTTAATTTAAATAAAGGAATCAATTAACCGGCGCCAATAAATACAATTAAGTTATTGTAGTGTATTAATACAATATTAACTACAAAATTCTTAGCAAATTGGCATAAATACCAATAGAATCAGGAATTGCCATTATTGTAAAAATATATTAATACTTAGACTTTAAAAAATACTATAAGAGCTTTATTCAGTTGTTTTAATTTACTTTATAAAATTTCGATTAAAGCCTTCATTTGAGCCAATGAAGTGGGAAGTTGCAAAACACCGTGTAATGGATAATCCACCGCAGCAAGAACATCAATATGCTTTATTTCTTTTTTGTTTGCCAGTACAATTACCTTAGTTTTTGGAGAGTATTTAATAAG
>DTVJ01000134.1:903-1706 GCA_012963565.1 Piscirickettsiaceae bacterium | reverse complement strand
AACCGCGCCTTACTCTTGTGATTTAGTCTAAGTTTGCATTATTTTAAACACAGATTAAGTCATTATTATCTAATCCATCTATTGCAGCTCTTCCCATAGCTAATATTGCCTCATTTGAACTTCCGCCAATATGTGGTGTTACTATAAAGTTATGTAATTCTAATAATTCTTTATCTTGAGGTGGTTCAATTGCAAAAACATCAAGTGCAGCTGCTGCAAGTTTTCCAGTCATCAACATTTTCTTCAATGCAACTTCATCTATCAACCCTCCACGGGCAATATTAATAAGTATTGCATCAGATTTCATTAGCGCAAGTCGTTATCAGCAACTCTTCCTTACTGACTGCTCGTATGTCATATTCTTTATAAAATTTATCATATTTTTCAATATCATTAACCAAGATTGGACAGTCAAAAGGTTGTAGCAATCTAACCAAATCTTTACCAACAAAACCACAACCAATAATTCCCACTGTTTTACCGCTCAGGTGCCCTCCTACGTGTTGCCTCCAAATACCCGATAAAACCTCTTGATGAGCCAATGAAACATGTCGCAATAGGGTAATAGCTAAAGAGATTACTAATTCAGAAACAGAGCGTCTATTTACTCCACCGGTCCAACCTAGCTTTACACCATATTTCTGCATGGCACTCATATCAATCATATCTGTGCCAACTCCGTATTTACTAATAACCTTAAGGTCTGGCAACTGTACAAGTAGATTATCATCAATTTTTTCTAATGCAGTGATTACTTTTTCATGCCCCTTTAAAAAATCAATAAGGGCATTACCTTGCAGCTT
>DTVJ01000134.1:292-885 GCA_012963565.1 Piscirickettsiaceae bacterium | reverse complement strand
ATTTTAATAACAACTCATTCCTTAAAACTCTATTTTTTGAAAAAGACCTGCTAGTTACTGCAATGCTAGTACTACAATTCATTTGGAGCGCATCTCCATTAGATATTTTTTACATAAAATAACAAAATTGTCATCATTGAGATAACTACCGCTCTTAATAGTGGCATTGCTATCTGGCAAGATTAGTGTTACAGACCCCTTGCCAGTATTTTTTTTATCTTTAGCAAGAGCGTTCATAAATAAATCTAATGGAATATTAACATCTTGGAATCCTTGATAATTTGTAGCCAATACAGAATGCATTCTTTCGTAATATTGCATATCTCCACTTCCAATCTGTGGTGACAACCAATTTGCCATATCCATTCCTATAGTTATTGCAATTCCATGTGGTATAGAAAAATTTGTTGCCGCTTCAATTGCATGTCCTAGACTATGCCCATAATTAAAAATATTTCTTACTCCCTTATCAAATTCATCAATCTCAATATATTCTTTTTTAATCTCGAGAGATCGATAGATAAAACTCTTCATAACGTCACAATTTATAAAAATCTGGTCGTAATTATTAGAAATATGGTCAAACTCTTCCT
>DTVJ01000134.1:0-272 GCA_012963565.1 Piscirickettsiaceae bacterium | reverse complement strand
GATAGCATGTACTTTTAACATCTCACCAACACCTGAGCGTACATCAATCTCATTCAATGTGTTTAAAAAATCACTTCCAATAATTATCTTTTTTGGAGGAGTAAATGTTCCTAATAAATTTTTAAAATTCCCGCAGTTAATTGAACTTTTGGATCCAATACAACTATCAGCTTGCGCCAATAAAGTTGTTGGATAAAAATGCCAATCAATGCCTCGAAGCAGCGTTGCGGCCAAAAAGCAAGTGATGTCTTGAATAATCCCTCCACCAACTG
>DTVJ01000133.1 GCA_012963565.1 Piscirickettsiaceae bacterium | reverse complement strand
AAAGCCATCCCTAAAGAAATGCTACCGATACTCACTAAGCCACTGATTCAGTACGGTGTGGAAGAAGCTATGAGTGCGGGAATGACTACTATGGCTATGGTCACTAGTAAGCACAAGCAAGCCATTGAAAATCACTTCAAACCACATGCAGATATTGAAGCTAGCATTAAAGACACTGAAAAAGAGTCATTGCTCGACGAAGTCAACCATGCATCAAAGCAATGTGACTTTACTTATATTGAACAAAAGCAGATGCTTGGCCTAGGCCATGCTATCTATACCGGAAAACCACTCATTGGCAATGAGCCGTTTGCCGTTATTTTGCCAGACGACCTTTGTACCAATGAGGGCGATTCAGTACTTACGCAAATGACTAAGCTTTATGAACAACATCCTGATTGCTGTATTGTCGCTATTGAAGAAGTGCCAATGTCCGAAGTCGATAAGTACGGCGTGATTGATGGCGAATTGCTATCAGGCTCGAGTCATGCTTATCGAGTCAATAGCATGGTTGAAAAACCAAACGCTGAAGAAGCACCAACTAATTTAGCTATTATTGGTCGCTACATTCTAACGCCAGAAATCTTTGACGTATTGGAAAACACCAGTCCAGATAAAAACGGAGAAATCCAAATCACTGATGCACTGATGATACTAGCTAAAGAGGGCAAAGTAATAGCTTATAAGTTCCAAGGGACAAGGTACGATTGTGGTAGTGTTAAGGGTTTTGTAATTGCCACTAATCATTTCGCCAAGCAACAAGATATTATTTAAATTATTTACAGAGTTTATTTAATAATTTGATTCCTTTCTGGTTATTCAACTGTGACAGATTTGGCCAAATTACGTGGCTGATCAACGTCAGTGCCTTTAATCAGGGCTACATGATAACTAAGTAGTTGCAACGGAATGGTAAAAATAATGGGCGCAGTAATACGACCTAAATTGGTTGTGATAGGCACAATGGTCATACCTTTCATGGGTGCTACTTGTGCTGCTTCATCCTCAAATACAATCATTTCAGAGCCACGAGATTTAACCTCATGTAAGTTGGATTTAAGTTTATCTAATAATTGATCATTGGGCGCAATAGCAATCACAGGCGTGTCTTTATCAATTAAGGCGATAGGGCCGTGTTTAAGCTCACCTGCTGGATAGGCCTCAGCATGAATGTATGAAATTTCTTTAAGCTTTAGTGCCCCTTCCATGGCAATGGCATGCATTGATCCTCTGCCTAAAAATATTGCATTAAATTTATCTTTGAAAGTTTTGGCAAGTTCAATAATTCGATCTTCTTGTTTGAGTGTTTTACTGATTAATCCTGGCAGACGATTAAGTCCATCAACAATTGCAGCTTCTTGCTCTGAGGATACTTGTTTATGGCAACGTCCAATGGCAACAGACAATAGTGCAAGAGAGACTAATTGCGTGGTAAACGCTTTCGTGGAAGCGACACCAATCTCAGGACCTGCGTGGGTTAAGAAGGTTAACTCTGATTCACGTGTAAGTGATGACTCTGCAGAGTTGCAAATTGTTAGCGTGTGAATGTTCTTATCTGTACTGCGTTTTTTAACGGCTTTCAGTGCTTCTAATGTATCAGCTGTTTCTCCACTTTGGGAAATGGTGATAAATAATGTACCATCCAGAATAATTGGGTCACGATAGCGATATTCACTAGCCACCTCAATATGAGTTGGAATTTTTGC
>DTVJ01000132.1 GCA_012963565.1 Piscirickettsiaceae bacterium | reverse complement strand
AGTTTCCAAAAGAAACACGACATCATTCTAGACCTTCATTCGAAGAGTTATTCTAATAAAGAAATATCACAATACTTGAATGATAGAAATATCAAAACCCCACATGGCAAGGATTATTATCCAAGTTTGATATGGAGTACGATTAAGAAACTAAAATTAAGAGATAAGAGACTAGTTCATAGTCCTTATGAATTAACTAATTTTGAGTTTTGATTTAGAGCAAAATAAAATATCTCATAAACCTTCATTAGATCTGATATTGGATAGTTTCATATAAGCATCATCGTAAGTTACACTTACACCTGCATACTTTAAAGTACCGCCATCGTTATACCAAAGAAACTTAACACCTTTAGATTCATTTGTTCCTCTTATTGATGAATACTTAACCCATTCTAAATCTAAAGTTTCGTCACCTTCTTTCATAGTGAAAGGCAATCCATCTGTATAACTTGCTGGCATGATAGTTACATATCTATCACTCTTAATTTCACCCGTACAAGTTGTAGAATCCGTTGGATCACATATGAAGTCTGGTCGTGTTGAAGAATCTGTTGCCCATGCATATGATGTTTTAACCTCATCCCAACTCATTACTGCATTAGAAGAAGACGTCAAATCTGTTGCTGAAATACTTGCACCAAGTTTTTTATATGGAGATCCTGACCCTCCACCAGAGTTTCCTGCAGTATAGTTCAGTGTACTATCTGCAAGTTCGTTGTCTCTCCATGTGCTTACAGGTGAATCATCATGTCCTGCATCCTTAGCGGCATAAGTAGATGCTGTTCTTACCATTTTTGTTGCATCATTTGGGAATACCGACTCCCCTGCAAAATCAACATGTCTACCTAAAGTAAAATAAATTGTGTCGTAGGTTGTTCCAACTGTACAATTTTTCAAACTGATTGGGTACTTTGAGTACAAACCACCTTTTGTCTCACTTCCAGATTCAATCTTAATATCATCACCTTCCCAAATAGTGCAACGTGATTCACCTCCAATAGTCTCCTTGCCAAGTTCAATTTTATAAACATACTCAGTCAACTGAGTTGCCACACCTTCACAATCGGCATAACTCCCAGATGCAAGTGTATAACTTCCTGCATCAGCAATTGCCGCACAAGTTGAAGTGCAACCACTTTGGTTTGCCATAGTCGGACTAGAACAGAAAGTTGTACTGTTTACTGCAAATGACTGTGATACAAAAAGCATACCAATTACTAATAAAATTCTTTTCATAATATTCCCTTTGATTATTTAATACTAACTGTAAAACCACCTTTTTGCTTAACGATGGTGTTTGTTCTTCTGACTTTATCAAGTCGTTTATCTTTCATACTTTTAAGATTCTCAAATGCAACTGTTGATATAAATGATTTTGCTGGTTTTGACTGTTTACCAAAGTGGTAAGTTAATTTAGCAAACTTCTCACTTGCTTTGGTTCCGTCGTAGTCGTGAATACCTGCTTCTAAACTAGTATTGTTTAAGATTTCTCTACCAATGTCTAAACTGTAAGTTTTACCTTTTAGATCAGAACCACCATCTTCACCATCCCATTTGAATTGCTTAGCAAAGAATTTTGTTCCAGGGATATAAGGAATCTGTGTGCCTAGTTCGAACTCGAAACCACCAAGAGCAGTTTCTTGAACCCCATTCTCACCTGTCAATGCATTACTAAGTCCATAGTACTTATTAACATTAAGTTCG
>DTVJ01000131.1 GCA_012963565.1 Piscirickettsiaceae bacterium | reverse complement strand
AGTAAGTCTGGCTTTCTCTTCTATGCCTTTTGGTGTTAATAGATATGAATATTGGCTTTTATTTTTGTTATTTTTAAAGTTATCAATTTTAACAAAGCCTTTTCCAATTATGCTTTTTAGGCAATAATTTACCTTACCAAGACTTAGGCCTAAATCTTTAGATAATTGCCTTTGAGTATAGTTTGGTTCTTGCTCTAAAGACTTTAATATTTGATATTGACTCTGCTTATTGGACACGCTACCGCCATGTTGAACATAGTAAATTTTATGTACAACTAAAAATAGTTTTGATGAATTATACTCACTGTTCAACTATTGAACAGATAGAATTTATTAAATTATAAACTAGAGGTAATGTCTGCACAAGCAACTTACAGGCATTAAAAATGAGCGAGTAAGATTAGTAAATTGCATTTTTACAAATGTATAGTTTCTCACGCTCACCGGTTACTTTTGTGATTGGAAGATTTTTATTTTTCTTTAGTAAACCTACAGCTTTTTGCTTTGATTCTCCAATAATAAACTTAAGAATATGGTTTGATTTGTTGAACTGTTTGTAAGACATGCTAAGTCTTTGTTTGGGTGGTTTTGGTGAATTACTTTCAATAACAACCATTTGATCCTCTAGATATAAATGATTTGGAAATAATGAAGCCACATGACCATCTTCACCCATACTTAATAGCACAACATCAAATTTATTGATTTTCTTTAATACTTTTTCATACTCTTTTTGTGCTTCCACTAAACCCAATTCTACCTGGATAAAGTGAATATTTTGTTGGGGGATTGGGCTATTTTCCAACCATATTTCATTAATAATTCGATCGTTTCTGTCTTTATCCCCTTCAGGCAAAAAACGTTCATCACCTATATAAATATACCATTTACTCCAATCTGAGTCAGATCTAGAAAGAATTTTATAAAGATTAAGAGCGCTTTGTCCGCCAGTTAGAACAATACTAAAATAATCATTTTTTAAAATTGACTCTTTTGCAATACTTAATATCTCTTGCGCTAATGCTTTTGCAAGAGATATTTCATCGTCAAAAATAAGCCAATTATCTTTTAAAGTTTTCATGATTAATGGTTTTTACAAAAAGTTGTGAAAAGTGAATGGCGTTATTTTGAAAAATATCTGCAAACTGACTTCTACAACTAATACCAGTTGCAATTACAATATCATCGCTGTTGATGTTGTTGATTGCCTTATCTAAAGATTGGTGTGCTATTCTTTCAGACAAATCTGGATATTTATAACCGAAATCTCCAGCCATGCCACAACAACCACTATCTATTATTTCTACATCAATACCAGGTACTAAAGATAAAGCTTGTTTCATTATATTTTTATCGGTCAGTACTTTTTGATGACAGTGTGTATGAATCCAAACTCTAGAATTAAGTTTCTTCATTTTAGGAAGAAGATCACGTTTATTTAGCTCTATTACCAGCTCTTCAAAAAGTAATATTTTAGGTAAATTATTATTAACCAAGCTTCTGACATCATCTCGCCAAGCCAACACTTCACTTACTTCTATTCCTGTAATAAAATCACTTTTAGAAACTGATTTAAGCTGATCAATGGTTTCAATAATTGCATGTTCAGACTCATCTAATAATCCATTAGATATCATCGCTCTAATAGAATATTTAGAGAAAATTACGTTAATCTCAACATCACATGCTTGCAAAAATGAAAGAAAATTCTTAC
>DTVJ01000130.1 GCA_012963565.1 Piscirickettsiaceae bacterium | reverse complement strand
CTTCAGGTGTGGCAATATTAAGCGTAAAGCCAAAAGCTTTAGCGGCTTGCATATAGGTATGACACATATTATTACCATCACCAATCCAAGCTACAGTTTTACCTTTGATTGATCCATTATGTTCTTGGTAAGTCATCATGTCTGCCAATAGCTGACAAGGGTGTGATTCATCAGATAGGGCGTTAATAACCGGCACAGAGGAATTGTTAGCAAAAGTATTAATGTCTTCATGAGATGAAACACGTAGCATCACACAATCAACCATTGAACTAATGACAATAGCGCTATCCGTAAGTGGTTCACCACGTCCTAATTGGATATCTTTATTTGATAAAAACAAGGCATGGCCGCCTAATTGTGTCATTCCAGCCTCGAAGGAAACACGAGTACGAGTCGATGATTTGTCAAAGATCATTGCCAAAGTTTTGTTTTGTAAGGCGTTACTAATTTCACCTGCCTTATGCTGTTTTTTTAACGTAATCGCTTGATCAATAATTTGTTGTAAATCATTGCTTGATAAGTCGTCTAGATTAATAAAGTGTTTTGTCATAATATTTTCCCGCTTTATAAAGCGTCTATCAGTTCACAGACTGTGTTGATCACTATGTTGGCCTCGGCTTTGCTAATGACTAATGGTGGCAATAGGCGAATCGATTGACCAGTAATGTTAATGAGTAATTTGTTGTCTAATGCTTTTTGTAATAGCTCTGAGCAGTCTTGATTAAGTTCAATGGCTAGCATCAAACCTTTGGCGCGAATTTCAACGACTTTAGTTGAATTAGCCAGTTTCGATTTAAAACTTGAGACCAGGTATTCACCCATTTGTGTAGCGTTGTTAAGAATATCATCTTTTTCAATCACCTCGAGTACGCTTAGTGCTGTTTTACAAACCAGTGGGTTGCCACCAAAGGTAGAGCCATGTGAGCCAGGTTGGAATAATTCAGCCGCTTTGCCTTTAGCTAGACATGTGCTGATTGGCACACCATTGCCTAAGCCTTTGGCTAAAGTTAGTACATCAGGGATGAGGTTATTGTACTCATGGGCGAATAATTTACCCGTGCGACCAATACCAGTTTGTACTTCATCGAGTATTAATAGCCAATTATTTTCTTGGCAAATTAATTGCACTTGGTTTAAGTAATTCTCATCAGGAATAATCACACCACTTTCACCTTGAATTGGCTCAAGCATTACTGCCACTATATTGGTGTTATTCGTATGCGCATTAATGGCGTCAATATCATTAAAGTCAATATGAATGAATTCACTGACTAATGGGGCAAAGCCTGATTGTACTTTCGGATTACCAGTGGCTGATAAAGTTGCCATGGTACGACCATGAAAGCTTTGATTGGCAGTCAAGATGACTGGATTGTCAATATTGTTAGCGCGTCCATGAAGTCGCGCAATTTTAATCGCCGCTTCATTGGCTTCAGCGCCAGAGTTGCCAAAAAAAGCCTTATCCATATTAGATAATTGGCATAGTTTCTTAGCTAGGGTTTCTTGATGTTGAATGTGATACCAGTTACTAGTATGTAATAACTCACCTGCTTGCGCTTGTATGGTGGACACGATATCTTTATGGCAATGACCTAAACCAACCACACCCACACCCGATAAGGCATCTAGGTATTGATCACCTTTAGTATCTGTCAGGTAGCAACCTTCACCTTTAACAAAGGTAACTTCAAGGGGTGCATAATTTGACATTAAATAAG
>DTVJ01000129.1 GCA_012963565.1 Piscirickettsiaceae bacterium | reverse complement strand
TTCTTCAAAATCGTCTAAACGAACAAATTGATATAAGGCGCAAACAGTAAACATGACTCTTTATTTAAGTGAATGCTATCATTTTACTGTATTGCAATAATATCAATGCCTAATTTAATTGTCATGACTAATGTCAAGGATGTATCAAGAGCAAACCCGTATAATGTTCACCTTTAAATAATTTATTATTTACGTGCTCGATTCGATTCAATCTCCTCAAGATATTAAACAACTGGATTTAGATCAGTTGCAATCTTTAGCAGATGAAATACGTATATTCTTAATCGATAATATTCAAAGAACTGGTGGTCATTTAGCGCCTAATCTTGGCACGGTAGAGTTGATTATTGCCATGCACTATGTATTTGACACACCGAATGACAGCTTTGTGTTTGATGTAGGACATCAAGCCTACACGCACAAAATCTTAACCGGGCGTCTAGATAAAATGCATACACTGAGAAAAAAAGGTGGTCTTAGTGGTTTTACCAAGATGAGTGAAAGTGAGTATGATGCCTTTGGTGCTGGACACTCATCCACCTCAATCAGTAGTGCGCTAGGGATTGCCATTGCCAATCAAATTAACATGACTGATCATAAATCCATTGCAGTGATTGGTGATGGTGCGCTCACTGGAGGCATGTCTTTTGAGGCTCTTAATCATGCGGGAGATTCAGATGCTGACCTACTCATTATCCTAAATGATAATGACATGAGCATCTCTAAAAATGTCGGTGCCATGAACAAGTATCTCACCAAGCTCATCTCTGGCAAGGTGTATTCAACTATGAAATCAAAATCTTTGGGATTTTTAGAAAAAATGCCAAAGATTCATGAATTTGCCAAGCGTTCAGAAGAGCACCTTAAGGGCATGATGTTGCCTAGTACTTTGTTTGAGGAATTAGGAGTTGATTACTTTGGTCCGATTGATGGGCATGACCTGCCTATGCTGGTTAAAACACTTCAGAATTTAAAACAATTAAAAATGCCACGCCTATTGCATATTATTACAAAAAAAGGCCATGGCTTAGAGACAGCAGAAAATGACCCTTGTAAATTTCACGGTGTTGCGCCAGCATCAGCGAGTGGCTCTACTCTTCCGAGCTATAGTGAGGTTTTTGGTCAGTGGCTACTAGATACTGCCGCTAACGATCAAAAACTGATAGCCATTACTCCAGCTATGTGTACCGGCTCTGGTATGAGTGAATTTGAAATACAATTCCCTAATCAATATTTTGATGTCGGTATTGCCGAACAACATGCCATCACTTTTGCGGGTGGTTTAGCTACTAAAGGCTTAAAACCAGTAGTTGCCATTTATTCAACCTTTCTACAACGTGGCTATGATCAGTTGATTCATGACATTGCTCTACAGAATTTAAACGTTGTATTTGCCATTGATCGAGCAGGACTAGTCGGTGCTGATGGTGCAACACATGCAGGCAGTTTTGATTTAAGTTTTTTAAGGTGCATTCCTAATTTAGTGATTATGGCACCTAGTAACGCCGTAGATATGTATCAAATGCTAAATACTGCCTATACCAGCCAAGGCCCTATCTGTGTGCGCTACCCAAGAGGAACTTCTCATTATCAGGACTACGCCTCAAATAAAACCTTAGAGATTGGCAAAGCAAGCATTGCTAGAACTGGAAGTAAAATTGCAATCTTCTCTTTTGGTTCAACACTCGAACAAGCACTGATAGCGGCTGAAGAATTAGATGCAACTGTGGTCGA
>DTVJ01000128.1 GCA_012963565.1 Piscirickettsiaceae bacterium | reverse complement strand
ACTTTAATCTTAGTATTGATTAGCTTAGCATCTATTAAAATACGTTAACTATGAATACGCTAGACAAATGGGACAAACGTTATCTATCGCTTGCAAAAGAGGTGGCAACTTGGTCAAAAGACCCTTCTACACAGGTAGGTGCTGTCACTGTTGGCAATAAAAAAGAAGTACTCTCTCAAGGCTTTAACGGCTTCCCAAGAGGGATTCATGACACAGATGAGCGTTATAACGATAGAGAGACAAAATACAAATTTGTAGTACATGCTGAGATGAACGCTATCTACAACGCTACTTATTCGGGTGCTTCTCTGGATGGTGCAACCCTATACGTTCATGGACTGCCGATCTGCTCAGAATGTGCCAAAGGTATTATTCAAGTGGGCATTAAAAAGGTAGTGATTGAAAAATGCAAAGAATTAGATAATTGGAACGAAAGTGTTCAAATATCGCAAGAAATGTTTGATGAGGCTGGTGTTGAGCTAGTCATCACAGGCAAGATATAAATTATGTCTGAAGTTTCTAGACGTCGTACCTTTGCGATTATCTCTCACCCCGACGCCGGTAAAACCACTGTCACTGAAAAGCTATTACTTTACGCAGGCGCAATCAAAACCGCCGGTAGTGTTAAAGCAAGAAAGGCTAGCACCCATGCAACTTCTGACTGGATGGAAATGGAAAAAGAAAGAGGTATTTCCATTACCTCGTCCATCATGCAGTTTGATTATAATAATCATGTCATTAACTTACTCGACACCCCGGGACACGAAGATTTCTCTGAGGATACTTATCGTACCCTCACAGCAGTAGACTCAGCACTGATGGTGATTGATGTGGCCAAAGGTGTAGAAATGCGTACTATCAAACTGATGGAAGTTTGTCGTTTGCGTGACACCCCTATTCTAACTTTCATTAACAAACTAGATCGTGAAGGTAAAGAGCCAATTGATCTGTTAGACGAAGTGGAAACTGTGCTTAACATCGAATGTGCGCCGATTACCTGGCCGATTGGTATGGGTAAGCGCTTCAAAGGCGTGGTGCATTTACTCGAAAACAAAGTCTATTTGTACGAGTCCGGCAAGAACTCTGAAATCGGTGAAAACATCACCATTGATGGCGTTGACAGTCCAGAATTAGATGAAATTTTAGGTAAAGATGTAGCTGATGAGATGCGTGAAGAGGTCGAACTTATTACTGAGACCACCACACCATTTGATTTAGATGAATTTTTAGCCGGCAAACAAACCCCAGTATTTTTTGGTTCAGCTATTAGCAACTTTGGTATTCAAAATCTACTCGATGGTTTTCTTGAGTACGCACCAACTCCGCAAAATCGTGAGTCCGATATACGTGAAGTTAAACCAGATGAAAACAAACTTACCGGCTTCGTATTTAAGATTCAAGCCAACATGGATCCCAAACACCATGACCGCTTAGCCTTTATGCGTATTGTTAGTGGTGAATACAAAAAAGGCATGAAAGTCTTACAAGTGGCCACTGGAAAACAAATCAAAATCGCTAATGCAGTGACCTTTATGTCGCGTGAACGTAGTTCAGCAGAAGTAGCTTATGCAGGTGATGTAATCGGCATTCACAACCATGGTGGTATTAGTATTGGCGACACCTTTACCCAAGGTGAAAAACTAACCTTCCAAGGTATTCCAAACTTTGCCCCAGAATTATTCCGTCGCGCTCAGCTGAAAGACCCACTGAAAGCTAAAGCCCTACAAAAAGGTCTGAA
>DTVJ01000127.1 GCA_012963565.1 Piscirickettsiaceae bacterium | reverse complement strand
CGATTAATTTGATTAAATCTATTCTCACTTAGACGTATTCTTTCCATCAGTTGAGCTCCATTCCAGTCATGTTCTCGATTAATTTGATTAAATCTATTCTCACTTAGACGTGTTCTTTCCATCATTTGTTCAGATCTTTGTAAATACCATTCATAAGGCTTAACCTTCTCATTAATGGCATCATTAACTGGGAAGCTGTAGTTTGAATTAGCCGATGCATGAAGTGTAGGATTAATTAATGTTATTAGTGCTGAAAGGAGCAGGACTTTAGAATGATTCATTTTTTTAAATTTTTTTAGGTAATTTATAAATCAATATACACCTTAAAAATAACAATGAATAAATTTTTTTCTAGTTTTTTATTTATTTTTTTTGGCAAAATCAGACATTACTTAATCGATCTACTGCTTGTTTAATGTTGTCCATACTAGTGGCAAACGAGAAACGTACATAACCTGGAGCGCCAAAAGCAGAACCTGGGACAAGGGCGATATTCAATTCTTCTAGACAATAAGTAGAAAGCTCTACGTCATCTTTTAACCCTAGGCGTTTAATCAAACCTTCAACCCTTGGGAAAGAATAAAAAGCACCTTGTGATCTTGGACATTCAATACCATCAATGGCATTTAGAGCATTTACAATAAAATCATGACGTTCTTCAAAGGCAGATACCATTGTGTCAATAATGCTTTGATCGCCATTTAAAGCCTCTAGTGCAGCTGCCTGAGCGATAGAGCATGGGTTTGATGTTGATTGACCTTGAATCTTTTTCATGGCTTTAATAATGGTTTCTGGACCTGCACCATAGCCAATCCTCCAGCCAGTCATTGCATAACCTTTGGATACGCCATTGAGGATGATAGTACGGTCTTTTAAAGTGTTATCAGCCATTACAATATTGATAAAGTCATCATTGCCCCAGCTGATATGCTCGTAGATATCATCGGTGATGATAAGTACATGTGGATGTTCTTTTAGTACGTTTGCCAATGCGAGTAATTCACCTTTAGAATAAACAGCACCGGTAGGATTGGAAGGGCTGTTCATGACAAACAGTTTAGTATTGTTGGTGATACTGGCTTGTAGTTGCTCTGGTGTAATTTTGAAATCTTGCTCTAATCCAGTTTCGACGATGATTGGTGTGGCATCTGCTAAGATTACCATGTCAGGATAACTGACCCAATAAGGCGCAGGAATGATAACTTCATCGCCTTGATCAAGCACAGCCTGGCAAAGATTGTAAAAGACTTGTTTGCCACCTGATGACACCATCACTTCGGTTAATGAATAATCTAGATTGTTCTCACGCTTAAATTTGCTAATAATGGCATTTTTTAGATCAGGCGTGCCATCGACAGCTGTATAACGGGTTTGTCCATTATGGATAGCTTCTACTGCTGCTTGTTGGATATTTTTAGGTGTATCAAAATCTGGTTCACCCGATCCCATAGGTACAATTTGAATCCCTTGGGCCTTTAATTCATTGGCTTTGGCAGTTACGGCAAGCGTAGCTGAAGGCTTAACTTTTTGTACTCTATCTGAAAGAATTGTCATTGTCTTTTAAATTGTTTTAAAATCGAATGTTTATGTTAATGAAAAATCACCTACGTGGATAGAAAATTTCAACTAGAAGCTCAATTTTCTCCAGCCGGAGACCAGCCACAGGCCATTAAGGCTTTGGTGGATGGTGTCAATGCTGGTGAAAAGTTTCAAACGCTCTTAGGTGTGACTGGATCGGGTAAGACCTTTACCATGGCTAATGTCATTAAACAGACTAAAAGAGCCACCCTTATTATGGCACCTAATAAGACATTAGCAGCTCAGTTGTATAGTGAGATGAAAGAGTTCTTCCCGCACAATGCAGTGGAATATTTTGTGTCTTATTATGATTACTATCAGCCAGAGGCTTATGTCCCTGCTTCTGATACCTATATTGAAAAAGATTCATCCATTAATGAGCAAATTGAGCAGATGCGTCTTTCAGCGACTAAAGCCTTACTCGAACGTGATGATGTAATTATTATTGCCAGTGTTTCAGCCATTTACGGTTTGGGTGATCCAGACAGTTATATGCAAATGTTATTGCATCTTAGCGTAGGTGAGATTGCTAATCAACGAGAGATTCTATCGCGATTGTCACAATTGCAATACACACGTAATGATGTGACTTTGATGCGCGGACATTTTAGAGTGAAGGGTGAGGTGATTGATATTTTTCCAGCCGATTCTGAAGAACGAGCTGTGCGTATCGAGATGTTTGATGATGATGTGGAAGCTATCTATTGGTTTGATCCTTTAACTGGCGAGAAGTTGAAATCTTTACAGCGAATTACTATTTATCCGCAGACGCATTATGTCACCCCTAAATCTAAGATTCTAAATGTACTAGATGACATTAAGGCCGAACTTAAGGTTCGTCGCAAGGAGCTGCTTTCGCTTAATAAGTTAGTTGAAGAACAGCGCCTGACTCAGCGCGTGCAAATGGATATCGAGATGATGCGTGAGTTGGGCTATTGTAATGGCATTGAAAATTATTCCCGTTATCTTTCAGGTAGAAAACCTGGTGAAGCACCACCGACATTGATGGATTATTTGCCAGACAATGCGTTGGTCATATTAGACGAATCACATGTAACGGTGAGTCAGATTGGTGGCATGTATAAAGGCGATAGGGCGCGTAAAACTACTTTGGTTGAGTATGGTTTTCGCCTGCCATCAGCGCTGGATAATCGCCCATTAATGTTTGATGAGTTTGAGAAACGAGCACACCAGTGTATTTTGGTATCAGCCACACCTGCACAGTATGAGTTGGATGTATCGAATGTGATTGCTGAACAGGTAGTAAGACCAACTGGTTTGCTAGATCCAGAAATCGATGTACGTCCAGTTGAGACTCAAGTGGATGATTTACTCAGTGAAATACACAAACGTGTAGAGGTGGGTGAACGTGTTTTGGTGACGACTTTAACCAAAAGAATGTCTGAGCAGCTCAGTGATTATCTCAATGATCATAATGTCAAGGTACGCTATCTGCATTCTGATATTGATACAGTCGAGCGCGTAGAGATTATTCGTGATTTACGTCTTGGTGTGTTTGATGTGTTGGTGGGTATTAATCTACTTAGAGAAGGTTTAGATATTCCAGAAGTTTCATTGGTAGCTATTCTGGATGCAGATAAAGAAGGCTTTCTGCGCTCTGAGCGCTCTCTAATTCAAACCATGGGCCGTGCTGCGCGTAATGTAAATGGTACGGCTATCTTATATGCAGGTAGGATTACTGGTTCGATGCAGCGTGCTATGGATGAAACTAAACGACGTCGAATAAAGCAGCAAGCCTATAACGAGAAACACAATATCACTCCTAAAGGTGTAATCAAGCCAATTATTAATATCTTAGATACGGATTTAACCAGTCAGATAGATGACGATAATATGGTGACTGAGAATATTCAAAAACAACTCTCGCCGGTACAATTGGCAAAAGAGATAAAAGCTTTAGAAAAACAGATGTATGCTTTTGCAGAAGAACTAAAATTTGAACAAGCAGCCGATGTTCGTAACCAAATCAAACAACTTAAAGATGGTCAATTTAAACATTAACGAAATATTCTACTCACTCCAGGGTGAGGCCCGTGAAGTTGGCTTGCCTACCGTATTTGTGCGTCTCACTGGTTGTCCACTACGTTGTACGTATTGTGATACTGAATACGCTTTTAAGGGCAACAATCCACTGACGATTGATGAGATATTAACCGAAGTTAAAAAATACAATACTCGTTATGTTTGTGTGACCGGGGGCGAACCATTGGCACAAATAAACTGCCATGTTTTGCTTGACGCATTAATCAAAGATGATTACAAGGTTTCGTTGGAGACGAGTGGGAGTATTGATATTACCGATGTGAATCCGAGTGTGTCAATTGTAATGGATGTTAAAACCCCAAGTTCTGGAGAATCTAAGCAAAATAAATATGACAATATTGACAAACTAGAAACCAAAGATCAGTTGAAATTTGTCATTGGGTCAAAGGAAGATTTTGATTGGAGTGTTGATATCTTGAACAAATACCCCACGTTGGCAGGTGTGTTATTTTCACCGGTATTTGACGAGATAACACCAACACAGTTAGCTGATTGGATTTTAGACAAGCAACTCAATGTGCGCATGCAGGTGCAAATGCACAAATTGCTTTGGGGTGATGAGCCAGGTAAGTAGTTATTTGATTGTTATCTTTTGTACCAATGGCTTTGGTTGATCTAGCTTGGGAATATTAATGGTTAAGATATTGTTATCAAAACTGGCATCAATGTTATCTTGGTCAGCATCACGCGGTAGAGAAAAAGACTGAGTAAAACTACGACTAGAGCGACTAGTACCACTGGTAGATTGTTTTTCGATTTTATGGCTACCCTTGATGGTAATCATATTATTCGTTGTAGAGATGTCTATGTTGTCTTTAGTTAATCCATTAATAACGATTTGTACAACATAGTTGTTATTTTTCTCATCAAAATATTGTCTGCTTTGCGTGCTAAAGTTATTGCCAGATTTTTTTAATTGATTGATTTGACGGTCGATCTGTTGAAATTGCCTGTCAAAATCACGCCAGAATCCATCGTTAAAACCATGATGGAAAAAATCTGAATGAAAAGGGTTGTGTGCACTGAGTGTGGTTGATATCAGTAGTGCAAAAATTAACAATAATTTATTCATGAGTTACCTCTAGTACTTAATTAATATAGAAATATTGTACAAGTATTGACGACGTCTTACAATTATTTTCTAAGCAAGTTTGTCATCTGCAACGTGGTAAGTTGGGTCCTCTAATACATTAACCTCAACCAAACCTCTAGCGGTTTTAAGTAGTAACTTACACTCTGCAGTGAGATGGATTAAGTGTAAGATTTTCCCTGCTTTTTGATAACGTTCAGCCAATTTATCAATGGCTTTAATGGCAGAATGATCCATCACTTTGGAGTTGTTGAAATCAACATAAACTTCATTTGGATCTTGGGATAAATCAAATAAACCTTGAAAGTTCTGAGCTGAAGCAAAGAATAATGGACCGTTAAGTTTGTAAGTTTTAATACCAGATTTTTCATCAATTGAGGTTTCTGTGTAAATTTGCTTGGCATGGTTCCATGAGAAAACAATGGCAGACATTAATACACCCACAATAACAGCAATGGCTAAGTCGGTAAATACTGTGATTACTGCCACAGAAATACCCACAATACTGTCTGCCAAAGGTACGCGAGAAATTAGCTTAAAGCTACACCATTCAAAGGTACCAATCACCACAATAAACATAACACCGACCAATACAGCAATAGGAATTTGCTCAATGTATTGTGAAAATAACAAAATAAAACTCAGTAAAAAAGATCCCGCCACAAAACCGGATAATCGACCACGACCACCTGATTTAATATTAATAATGCTTTGACCCACCATAGCACAACCACCCATACCACCAAAGAAACCAGTGACTGTATTAGCAACACCCTGGCCAATACATTCTTTGTTGGGCTTACCTGTGGTTTCAGTAAGTTCATCTACTAGATTAAGCGTAAGCAGACTTTCAATCAGACCAATTAAAGCTAGGATGATGCTATAAGGCAGAATAATGTAGAGTGTTTCTAAAGTGAAAGGTATGTTAGGTATGGCAAAATCTGGCAAATTACCTGAGATAGAGGCCATGTCGCCTACGGTTTTGGTATCTAGGTTTAATACAATGGCTAGTACTGAACCAGTGACAATTGCAACTAAGGTAGATGGAATAGCAGTGGTGAGTTTAGGTAAAAAATGAATGATAGCCATGGTTAATAAAATTAAACCACCCATCACTAGAAGTGCGCCATTAGATACCCAGCCTTCGGCAGTTTTGAAGTGCTCTAATTGCGCTAAAAAGATAACCATGGCTAAGCCATTAACAAAGCCTAAAAATACTGGATGAGGCACTAAGCGAATAAACTTACCTAACTTAAACAAACCAAAACTGATTTGTAAAAATCCCATCAGCACTACGGCGCCAAATAGATACTGAACTCCGTGTTCTACTACGAGCGCTACCATAACAACTGCTAGGGCGCCCGTAGCACCAGAAATCATACCGGGACGGCCACCTAAAACTGAGGTGATCATGCCCACCATAAAGGCTGCATACAGGCCTACTAACGGGTGAACATGTGCTACTAAAGCAAAAGCAACTGCTTCTGGTACCAAAGCCAATGCAACGGTTAACCCTGATAAAAAGTCATTTTTGGCATTACTAGGGACATGTTTATTAATTAATGAAAACATGATATTTCCTTAAATTAGGCTTGGGCTGGGACAACCGGTGTCGTTGATTTAACGCCAGAGTTTTGAGCTCTATGACGCATTACATGATCCATGATAGTCATTGCTAGCATGGCTTCAGCAATTGGTGTGGCACGAATACCAACACAAGGATCGTGTCGACCTTTAGTAATCACCTCAACTGGTTTGCCATCTTTATCGATACTATCAATTGGTAAACGTAAACTTGAAGTTGGTTTAAGCGCAATAGAAACTAGTAGATCTTGACCTGAGCTAATGCCACCCAGTGTTCCACCTGCATGGTTAGATTTAAAACCTTGCGGAGTAATGGCATCACGATGCTCAGTACCTTTTTGCGTTACCGATTCAAATCCGGCACCAATTTCAACTCCTTTAACTGCATTAATACTCATCATTCCGTGCGCAACATCTGCCTCAAGTCTATCGAAAATTGGCTCACCGAGTCCGACTGGCATATTGCTAGCTACGACATTAATACGCGCACCAATAGAATCACCTGATTTACGCAGGGCATCCATATAATCTTCAAGTTCTTTAACTTTGCTAGCATCTGGACAAAAGAAAGGATTGTTATGTACTTCGCCCCAGTCAAAATCTTCAGCTTTAATCGGCCCAAGCTGAGCCAAATAGCCATGGATTTCAATACCTAGATTTTCTTTCAAATATTTCTTGGCAATACCACCACAAGCAACACGCATGGCAGTTTCTCTCGCAGATGATCGTCCACCACC